>JBJEHP010000248.1:0-6601 GCA_051876145.1 Coriobacteriales bacterium
TCCTCGTCCTCCGAAAGCGGGATCATGGGATCCGAGCTCGAGCAGTTGGCGGTAAGCTCGCGGTAGTTCTCCGCAAAGGTCGGGCAGTCCTCGCCCACGTAGAACAACAGGCGATGCGCCTGGATGGACGGCACGATCTCCTCGACGCGCCCGATGAACTGCGGGCCGAAGACGAGGATGTCGACGTCGGCCTGGTTCACGCAGTACTCGATCTCTGCCGAGGTGTAGCGGAAGTTGAGCGGCACGACCGTGGCACCGCTTTTGAGGATGCCGAAGTAGATGGGCAGCCACTCGAGGCAGTTCATGAGCAGGATGGCTACCTTGTCGCCCTTCTTGACGCCGCGCGAGATGAGCAGGTTGGCAAAGCGGTTGCTCTTCTCGTCGAAGACGCGCCAGGTGATCTCGCGCCGATAGGCCTCGGTCTCGGTGCTCTCGATGAGGTCGTAGTCACGCCAAGTGACGTGCTTGGGCTCACGGACCTCCGGGTTGACTTCGACGAGGGCTACATCATCGCCGTATGCAGCTGCATTGCGGCGTAGAAAATCGACAATAGGCACGTTGCAAATCCTTTTTCCGTTGCGGTTCGATGCTCATGCCGCCACCGTGCAGGCAGCATTGCACAGATGATACCGCAGCCGCAACGCAGTGGGGCACTCATTACGCGAGTGCCCCATACGTGAAGGTAATCTTTTTCGCCCGAGCGGCGTGTCTCACGGACGAACTGCCATGTACACGCTCCTGCTGCTCAAGCTTCCGTATCTGACCACGGCGCCCGTGTACGGCGCATGGATGTAGGTGCCATCGCCCACGTAGATGCCGACGTGCTCGCCACCGCGGAAGAAGACGAGGTCGCCCGGCTGCAGGGCGCTGACGGCTATGCGCGTGCCGCAGCCCATCTGGTCCCAGGTGGTCCTGCCGACGTCTATGCCGATCTTGCGGTAGCAGTACTGGACGAGGCCGGAGCAGTCGAAGCCTGCAGGCGTATCGCCGCCCCACACGTACGGGACGCCGAGATACTGCTCGGCGATGCCCACGACCGACCCATGGGCGCCGGACGTGCTCGTAGAGCCCTGCTCGGCACTCGAGCTCGAGGAGCTGGAGCTGCTCGAGCTGCCGGAGCCCGAAGAAGAGCCCGAGTCGGCATTCGAGTTGGAGCCCGATTGCGACGAAGACGCATCGGAGGAATGGGAGCCGCCTTGGGATCCGGTCGCGTTGCTGACCGTGCGCGTGACCGCGTTGTCGTCATCAGAGCCCGCCCTGCCGGAAGCAGACTGGGATTCCTGGATCTGCTCGGCGCGCTCGGATACCGCCTGCAAGGTGTTGCGGTCGAGGTTTTCCACGAGCGTCTGGGCGGCGTTCACCGACGTGTCGATGGTCTGGGTGCGCTGCTGCTGCTGCTCTTTGAGGCTTTCTTGCTCGCTCAGCTTCTGGTTGAGGGTGTTTTGCTGGTCGGTGAGCTGCTGCTGCAGCGTGTTCACGGTCTCGATGGCGCTCGCCCTGTTGTGCGCGACGCGGTCGAGCATGCTCAGACGGGAGCTGAAATCATCGAAGCTCGTCGAGCCGAGCAGTACCTCGAGGTACGAGACGCTGCCGTTGCGGTATGTCTCCGAGACCGTCGCGGCAAGCGCCTTCTTGGCAGATTCGAGGTCTTGCTGGGTGCTCTCGAGAAGCTGCTGCGTCTCGTCGATCTGCTGCTTGGTCGTGGCGATCTGGTCGTCGATGGAGCCAAGGTCGAGCGCAGCCGATTCGGTCTGGCTGGACAGCTCGGCAAGGCGCTGCGCCGCCTGCTCGATAGAGACGTTTGACGAGTCCTTGAGCTGGGCAGGAGTAGCCTGCGCCACACCCACGGGCAGGCACGCCGCCGTGATGGCGATAGTCGCGACACCTGCGACGACCGCGTTCGTAATCTTTCTCTGTAGAGAGTTAGCCCCTAGCATGAAGCCCCCATCTGCTGCATTGTGTTCGTGTTCGGAGAGCTACGCGAAATATGTAGATTGTGTAGTTGCGATTGTAGTTCGACGGGGATGAATTGTACAGGGTCATTTCAGCTGCCGGCGCGCATGGCCGGACCGTGGGTCTGTGGGGCGGGCTGATGGGCCGCATGCGCGAGCCTTCGCACCTCATCGCTTCTCAAAGCGCTGTGAGAGGACCCCCCCCCGAGATGGGCGCTGGGCCGCATCGTCTCGTGATGGCGCTCCTTGTTGAGGTACATCTCCTGGTCGGCGCGCTCGATCATCGACTTGATGTCGGAGGCATCCGGCTCCCATGCGAACCCCGTGGAGATGCTCGTGCCCCGTTCTTCAGACAGGCGCTCTGCCATGGCGAGGCGGTAGTGCTCGAAGTCTTCGCGGGTAACGTTCTTGAGCAGCACGACAAACTCGTCTCCGCCCATGCGGTAGACGTTGCTCTCGCTGAACACATCGCACAGCGCCTGCGCCGCGTTCATGAGAAGCGCATCCCCTGCCGAGTGGCCCCTATCGTCGTTTGTCTCCTTGAGGTTGTCGATATCGGCGAAGACGATGCCCACGCCCGCCGTGGCCTCGTCGATATCCCGCACGGCCGATTCGAATGCCTCGCGGCTGCGCACGCTCGTGAGCGCGTCGTAGGTCGCCTTGAAACGCGCGAGGTTGCCGACAAAGCTCGAGCGGATGAAAAACGACGCGGTCTCGAACAGGGCGACCGCATCGATCGTCTGCTCGAAACGGGCGTTGACGGCGACGAGCACGCCCTCGAGCGTTCCCCGCTCCACGAACGGCGCGATCATGAGCGTGTCGACGCCGCCCCATGCGACCCTGTTGGGAATTTCGACCTGCTCGAAGAATGCGCCGCTGCCCAGGGGGACATTGCTGGAGACGACGAACTTGCCCTCCTCGAGGGCGACGCGCCACCAGGCGGGCAACCCAGCCGATTCGAGCGGGCAGCCCTTGGAAAGCGTTTCGTCGCAGCCCGGGTCGAGGTAGGTGAACGCGCGCTTCACCTCGTCGTCGAGGCATTCCAAGACGAAGATGCCGTCCACCCCGAGCTCCCTGCCCAACGTGAAGAGCGCTGAGTTCATAGAGCTTTGGTAGCTGGTGGGGCCGACGAGCTGGCGGGCGATCTCGATGACCGCCGTGTCGGTTGCACGCCCGGAGGTAAGCTTGCTCAGGCGCTTGCGCTGCTCGTCGATGGGTACCGACATCATGACGCAGCAGCCGGCGACGCTCGAGGGAACGGCGTAGACGTCCATCCAGTGCTTTTGGACCGGGCCCCACACCTTCTCGTGGATGAGCTCGCCCGCAGCAGCGCGCTGCCCGAACTCGACCCATTCGTGCGAGCCCCACTCGAACAGCTCGAGGTACCCGTGCCCCAGAAGCTCGGAAGGGCTCTTGCCCACGAGACGGCAGTACCTGTCGTTGGCGTACACATATTCCAAGTCGTCGATGCCATGGGCGGTCAGGGGGCGCAAGACGATGCACGGCAGAGGGACGTCGTTGTAGCTGTTGAACAGCTCTTGGCCGACGAGCCCCGTGGTGTTGTCGGGCGTGACCAGGAGCACGGCCACGCGGTCAGTCCCCTCGAGCGGCGTCATATAGCATTCGGTCCAGGAATCGAGGGCCTGCCCGTACATGAGGTAGTGCGTCTGCGAGCCGAGCGAGACGGTGCTGTCCATGTTGAGCGGCCACTGGTACGACCCCTGCGGAAAGACCTCGAGATAACGACGGCCCACGAGCTCACGTGCCTCGGCGTGCACGCGCTTCGCGTAGGCCGCGTTCACGTACAGGTACACGAAATCGACGGGGTTGCCCTGCGCATCGCGCAGTATCTGCACCTCGATATACGGAAACGGGAACCCTCGGCGAAAAGCCGCAGCCGGATCGACTGCAGCTTCTGTGTCCTCACGCGCATGTCCGTCTTCGAGGCTCGTCGCCGCGAGAAGGCGAAGGTCGGCAAGGTCCATGGGGCACGCCCGGGCGCACATGAGGTACTTCGGCGTAGAAGGCGTCCCCACCCCCACAAACGAGAACTCCCACCACTCATATCCTCCCGCAGCCGTCTTGCAGCGGATGGGAATGGAATACCGGCCGCGCCCGGCGCTCCGCGCCGCCTGCTCGAGCCGGGAAGGTTCGAGCATGTCCACGAAACGCAGACGGTCATCGGGATGGACCTCGTCGAGGCCCCTCAGGCTTGAGGTCGTCACCGTATCGCCCGGACGCTCGCCTTCGAGAGACGAGAACAGCACGGTGACCTTCGAGGCCCGCGGATCGATGAGGTACACACCGTCGAATCCATCCGAGACGCCGAGCAGCAGCGCCTCTTTCCTGTCTTGATACTGGCGTTCGCCCATGATATCGGTGCAGTCGACGAGCTGTATGCGCCTGCCGGCATGGTCGGCGAGCGTGCGCACCTCGAAGCGGAAGCGTCCGGCGGCGACGCTCGCGAAAAACGGCTCGGGTGATTTCGAGGAAGCGGCGCAATCGGCAGCGGCGCGCAGCTTCGCGCCGAACCCCGTCGAGTCGTCGTTTGCCAAGCGCACGTACTCTGCGGGAGGCAGGTCCGGGTCGTCGTCTTGCAGCTTGCGAATGAAGGCGTCGTTGGCATACAGCGGGTCGAACCGCTCGCCGTCGTCATAGAGCAGCGCCTGCAGCCGGGAGGGCGTAAGCTGGGCAAGCCCCGCCTGGTCGTGCAGGAAACGGTCCGCCCGGTGCTCGAGCTGAATATGCGACAGCTCCATCCAGCGGGCAAGGCGACGCGCGGGCTGGGGCCTGCCATAGTAGAACCCCTGCAGGTGCTCGCAGCCGATAGAGCGCAGGAACATTGCCTGCGCCTTGGTCTCGACTCCCTCCGCGAGCGTGTGCATGCCCAGCTCCTTGGCCATTGTCACGATGGCGGTGACGACCTCGCGCGTCTTCACGTCGTAGTCCTCCATGAAGGCCATGTCGAGCTTGATTTCGTTGAACTCGAACATCCTGAGGGCGTTGAGCGACGAGTAGGCGCTGCCGAAATCGTCCATGAGCACCTCGTGCCCCGCTGCGCGGAAGCGCCTCACCGCCTCCGCGACAGCAATGGGGTCGCGCATGGCGGCAGTCTCGGTGATCTCGATCGAGATGAGGTCGGCATCCAGCCCAAAAGACTCGACGCACGACGTGATGATCGACACCGGGTCGTTCGAGGTGAAATCGGCACGCGAGATGTTGATGGAGATCGGAACTGCCTCGTGCCCTAAGCCGACCCACGCCGCGATCGAAGAGCAGACATGCTCGACGACGAACCTGTCGACCTTGTAGACCAGGCGCTTTTCCTCGAGCACGGGAATGAAGCGGCTCGGAGAGATCATGCCGTACTCCGGGTCGTTCCAGCGTGCAAGTGCCTCGAAGCTGCTGACCTCCTCCGTCATCGTCCGGATTACGGGCTGGTACCACACCTCGAGGTGCCCGTTTGCGATCGCGCTGTCGATATGCTCCACTATGTAGGCGTCGAGCCGAAGCTCCTCGGCAAGCTCTTCGGAATAGACGTTCACAAACCTGCGGGCGTCCCCGCCGACCACGTCGCAGGCGACCTTGGCGCGGTCGAGGGCGACCGCGGCGGTCACCTCTTCGGCCCCTACCGTGTAGATGCCCGCCTCCACGCGCACGGTGTACCCCTCGCGCAGGTGCAGCGCGCGCTCGTGCAGCTCGCGGCAGCGACCCTCGACGTCGTCGCCGCAGTAGAACACGGCAAACTGGTCGGCGTAGAGCCGAGCGCACGATTCCGTCTGAAAGACGCTCGTCATGAGAGAGCCGAGGTCGCGGAGCAGCGCGTTGCCGGCATCTTGGCCGTATGCCTCGTTGAAGTCTCTGAAGCGCACGATCTGAAGGTAGCAGACGCTGCAGCGTCCGTGGCAGCACTCCCCGTCTGCCTGAAGGCCCATGAGGTCGCGGTAGCGCCGCATCAGGTAGGTACGGTTGTGGAGGCCGCTGATGGGGTCGAAGATCAGAACGTCTGCGCTCTCGTCGTAGATGCTGATGTAGAGCGCGTAGACCTTCCCATAGCGCTCGTCATCCATGTACATGCCGCTGTCGACGACGTTGCGGCGCGTGCCCGTCTTCGAGACGATCTGGTAGTAGCGGTGCCCGAGGTCTGCCGTGCCGTCAGAAGCCCCGGCAGGAGGCTCGTCGGGAAGCTCGTACCAGCTTTCGCGCGAGACCAGCGCGCGGTAGTCGTTGCCCGTGTACGCGCGCAGCTCCTCGAGCGAGGCGCATTCCGCCAGCCTGAGAAACGCGGCGTTGGCATAGACGATGCTCCCAGGATTACCCTGCGTGGAGATGATGAGCACGGAAAACGGGATCTGGTCGGCGCTTTGTATTATCGACTGTACTGAGTTGTTTGGCACGCGTATGTCAGCTCCCGTGAAAAGAAGTCTCCCCTTTTCAGATTATAGCGCTGCGAGCTGCAGCATCAGCGTTGGGGACGGCAGGCGCCGACGTAATCCGACCTGTTGGAGAGGCTGGATACCTTGACCACGTCCCCCGTACGCGGGGCCTGGATGTATTTGCCGTCGCCCACGTAGATGCCGACATGGTGGATGCCCTCCACGCTCGGGCCGAAGAAGACGAGGTCTCCCGGCATGAGGGCCTCGTAGGCA
>JBJEHP010000249.1:0-6576 GCA_051876145.1 Coriobacteriales bacterium
GGCGCCCGTCGGCATGGGGGCACCGTCTTTTGCCGTCATGGTGAACGAGAAGCTGGGGATGTTGCCCGTAGTTCCGTCGAGCGTCTTGCTGCCCTTCACCGTCAGTGCAGCGCCCGTCGTGATCGTCTCGTCGTTGTAGGTGAACGAATCGCGGTGGAACTCGGCGTTTATCACGATCTCGTTCGCGATGATCTGGCCGTTGACGTTGCTCCTTGCATCGACTTTGCCATAGGGCGCGAGGATGACGCCGTACGTCGCATCGGAATTGATCACCAGGCCGTGATATTGCCCGCCTGCCACCGTCGAGTCGTACACGTTGAAGATGACGTTGGTGTTTGCCCAGGTGTTGACCTCGCCGCTGGAGCCACCCTTCACTTCGACCTTGGGGATCGTGATCGAGGAGCTACCTTGCGCGTCGATGTCGATGACGATCAGGCGCTTCACAGACGTGTCGTAATCGCCCGTGACCTGGATGCGCCGCGGACCGCCCCACTTGTCAAGGTCGGCTGCCGTGAGCTTGGCCACGGAGACCTTCGCGTCCTTATCGATTGTGATTTTCTGATTGTTCTGGTCGTTGAAATCGACCGTAGTGCCAGAGGCGCCCATCGAGGCGATCTCACGCGAGACGGAGCCCATCTGCGATTGGAGAGAGGCGAGGTCGAGGTACTTCTGACCCGCCTGCTCCTGGTAGATCGACTGCCGTTGCTCTTGGGCGTTGCTCGGGCCGTTGATGTCGAAGTGCTCGCCATCGACTCTGACCTGGCGCACGGAATCGGGGTTGTCGCCCAGCACTTCGACCTTGCTGCCGGAACCGAGTACCACAGAAGAGCCGTTGTACTTCCCGCTTTCGTCTTTCATGTTGACGGTCGCGCCGCCGACCACCTTGGTACCGATATACGAGACCTCGGGCTCGTTGAGCCTATTGGTTCCGAACGTGACCGATTTTGCGTAGAAGGTCTCAGTGGCAATGTTGGAGTTGGTGTGCGTCTTGCCCTCGATGCTCTCGAACCCGACCAGGCCGAAGTTGGCGAGCACGCCAAGCTTGCCGCCGGGTAGCTTGTTGAAGGCGGATGCCTCGAACGTGGAGGTTGGGGGTGCGCTCGGGAAGGTGTCTGCCGCAGGCGCCTGGGGAGCACGCGAGGCTGCCTTCGCGGCGGCCGCCGGGGCAGCCTCGTTCTCTGCTGTGGTGGCAGGCGCAGATTCTTCCGCCTGCTCGTCTGCGCTGGAAGTCTTTTCGTCCGCTCCAGTGGCAGAAGGCTGCGTCTGGGCATCAGCACCCGTCCCCTGTGCCGCCGTTTCCGCCTGCTGCTGCTCGGTCGCCGCAGCGCTTGCGCCCTCGGCAAAGGCGGAGCCCACGAGCGGCATCTGCAGCGATGCCATCGCCAGGCAGACCAGGACGGCAACTGCCTTTTGCGCGATAGCGCGAGCCTTGTGCTTGTTCTTGGAATCGTTCATGTGCATCCCTTGCGTCAGTGGAAGGCGTCTCATTTCGCGTCCTCCTCACTCTTGGAGTTCTTGCGTCGGCGCGCGAACGCGAAGGCGATGAGCGCGACCGATATCAGCGCGATGACCAGCCCGATGACGAGCGGCACGACCCAGCCGGGCAGCCCCTGGCCTGCGAGGTCGGAGGCACTCGCCGTCGGCGTCTCGTTCTCGTCGATCTGCGTGCTGGCGGTATCCTGCCCGTTGCCGTTAGTGAGCGTGGCGCCACCCGTCGCCGCGTTGGAGACAGCGTTGTAGGTCTGTCCCTCGGCCAGCGTCTGCGTGCCGGACTGCGCACCCGCCTGCCCCGTCTGATCGCCGGGCAGGTACACGACGCGCGTCCGGACCACGACCGATTGGTCGGCCAGCGGCTCAGCCTGGTTGTAGTAGTAGACCGTATACGACGCCCGCGACCCATAGCCGATGCGGACGGGAAGATTCTGATTGGGAAGCAACGCGTACGTGGTGCCGCTTATCTCGAGCGACTTCTCGGGATTGAACTCGACATCTTCTCGCATATCGGGCGAGATCGTCTGCGTCGTGCTCTGGAGCACGCTGTTAGTGGCTGCGTCCACGTAGTTGATGGTCACATCGTAAGACGCAGGGGTATAACCCTGCGGCACGTAGTAGACGTACAGCAGCGAGCCGCTCTCGGCAAACGTGTAGGTGCGCGCACCCTGAGCCGGGACATAGGTCTTGCCGTCGACGGTGATGTTTTCGGCATCGAAGGAGTCTTTCGTGGAGAGCGTCTGACGCGCGAGCTCTGCGCCATTCGCGTTGGAGGCGTCGTAGCAGACGACCGTCCACTCGTTGTGCGCGGTCTCTTTCTTGTACGCTACCTGCTTGACGGTCTCGCCTGCAGAGGCGTCGAAGGTGACCGTCGGGTTGTCGGAATCGACGAGCGTGTAGACAGAGGTCTGCGCCCCTTCGCCCTGGTAGATCTTCTCGGGGAGCGTGTACTTGAACGTGCCCTGAACGTAGATGCGATCGGCCATGAGAACCGTGTTCGCGTCATCGGCATCGACGCATTTAACCGTGGCAAAGCACGAGCCGCTGCCGGCGATGTCTTCGGAGCTCATCTGCTTGACGTTGACGACGGCGTGCATGAACGAGGGATTGGAGAGTGTGACAACGCCATCGTAGTCGAGCACGCGGAACAGCGACTGTTTGCCGTTGGCATCAGTTGCGATGAGCGCCTCGTCGAGCTTGACCGCCTTGCTCGCGTTTTGCGCGATGCCCGGCACGGACTTGGAGCTGACGACGTTGCCGCCCTCGTCCACGAAGTCGATCTTGGCCTCGTCGGAGCCTGCGGCCGCCTTCTCGTAGGTATAGGTAATCGAATCGCCCTTGGCGCTCGAGACCGGCTGCCCCTGGCCATCGCGCATGAGAATGCCAGCAGTGCCGTCGAAATCGACCTGCTCCTGCGGCACGAACGCGCGCTGCTCGGAGCCGATGGTGCGCAGGCCCACGAGCTGCGGGGTGCCCGAGCCTTCAAGCTGGGCGTAGATGCCGTAGATCTTGCCGGTGAACAGCGGCGCCTGCTGCGCCTCGTGGTCGGGGTAAGCGATGACGGTATCGCCCACGAGCGCTGCAGCGCCCCCATCGTCGACATCCACGCCAACGGTGCCCACGAGCCTGCCGTTGGCCTGCGGATCGGCGTTGTCGGAGCTCACCTGGAAGGCCAGGCGCTCGGCAACCGGATTGCCGTTTGCGGCGATCACGTCCACGTAGACCGTGGCGCCGTCTTCTCCCGAGACGGAAAGCACGGCATAGCCATCGTCAGAAGCCTGCGTCAGCTGACAATCGGCCCCCGACACCGTCGGGGCCTGATTGGCAAATGCGATTGCGGAGAGACTGAGCACCATGGCAAGAGCGAGCAAGGTGCCAAGAACGCCGAATCTGAATCTGCGTGTCGTTCTGGCCATATGCATCACATCCCAATTGTTCAAGCGCCACAGCTGCCATGCGGAAAAACACAGCGCAGCAAGAGCCAGATTATCCAATTGTCCAGAATCAGGATACGCCTTGCAGACTCGTCGGAATATGACAATACGGCTAATTACTCTCCTTTTTACATTTTTATTCGACAGACGAACTTTTTTGATGCCCGCACCAGTCACGATAATTGCATTCGAGCACGTCAATCTACAAGAATTTGTCGAGCTCTTTGTCCACCACGGCGTTTCGTTTGACATGCGGCCGCGCGATGAAAACGCCATCACACACGACGTGCTTGACCGCGCGGAGCGTGCTGAGGTCCTCGAGCGGATTTTCCGCGGTCACGATCATGTCGGCGCGCTTGCCCACCTCGAGAGATCCGGTCAGCTCGCCGATGCCCGCCACCTGGGCGTTGACCAGCGTCGCGCTGTGGAGCGCGAACGCCTCGGAGACACCGATGAACTTGCAGAAGTAGACGAGTTCGCGCCAGAAATCGTATTGCGTGATCCACGGGCAGCCGACGTCGTTTCCGAGTGCCACCGGCACGCCCGCTGCAAGTGCCGCTTTGGAACACGCAGCGATGCCCTCGAAGACGAGGTTCGCGTTGTACTGCTCCACTTCCGAGGCATGCGAGACGGAACGGTCGAACATGACGAAGGGCAGCACGGGAGAAAGCGTCGTGCACAGCGCCGCTCCCCGTTGCCTGAACAGCTCGATGATGTGCTCGTCGGGCGTGGCGCCGTGCTCGATCGAGTCGACGCCGTTTTCGAGGGCGACCTTGAGCCCCTCGGTGCCCTCGACATGCGCTGCCACGGAAAAGCCGAGCTCATGGGCGCGCTCGCACACCGCCTTCACCATCTCTGGCTTCATGCGCAGCACGCCTGCCTCGCCCTTCTCCTTGCCGTCGAGCACACCGCCTGTGATCATGAGCTTGATGAGGTCGACGTTTTGCTCGCGCGCACGCTCGACCTGAGCGAGCGCCTCGTCGATGGAGACCGCCGCGATGGCGACGGAGCCCGCCATGTGGCCGCCCGGCACCGAGATTGCCTCGTTTGCCGCGAGGATGCGCGGGCCGAGGAAGTCCCCCGCCACGATCTGGTCGCGGCAGCGCGAGTCGAAGTCGGACAGTCCGCCCACGGCGCGCACCGTGGTGACGCCGCTCATGAGCTCGGTCTGCGCGAAGCTTCTGACCATGCGGTACGCGATGGCACGCGACAGGCCGTTGGACATGATCTTCTTGACGAGCGCCTCGTTGTCGCGCTGCTTTTTCTGGGGCTTGCCGTTTCCGGCCAGGTGCACGTGCATGTTGATGAGGCCGGGCATGAGGTAGCCGCCATCGAGGTCGTGGACCTCGCATCCCGCGTAGGCGCTCCTCTCCGATTCGGGCACAATCGCCTCGATCGTGTTGCCCGCCGTGACGAGCACCATGCCCTCGAGCGGTTCCATATCCTTCGTGCCATCGAGGATCGTGCCATTCGTGTACGCGATTCGCTTCTGCTCGGCTCCGCTCAACGCGTGCCCCCTCTCCAACTGGAATCAAGTGGGGAGAGTGTAGCAAATCGCGTGCGCCAGGACGGGCGGCACGAAGCGGCACCCGAGAGGGCGCCGGGCGTCTTTTTTGAGCGTGAAGTCTTGCATTGGTGCTGCCGGCGCCCTTCTTCGGCTACTAGAATGGAGCTGACGTATCGAACGCTTTTGGGATGCCGCTGCGGATGGAGGCGCGAGATGAATCGCCTGGATACCAATTCGGTGAGACCGTATGCCTTCATCGTCTCCTTCGGCGTGGTCAGCATGCTGATGGATGTCGTCTACCAGGGCGCGCTCGCGGTGCAGGGGCCGCTTCTGGCCTCGCTCGGCGCGAACGCGCTCGTCATCGGCATCGTCTCGGGGCTCGGCGAGGCAACGGCACTCGGCGGGCGCCTGTTCTCGGGGCCGCTCGCGGACCGCTCGGGCCGCTACTGGGCCTTCGCGATCGGTGGATACGCCACGACCGCGCTCGCCGTGCCCGCCATGGGCTTTGTCGGCAGCCTCGTGGGCGTGTCCGTGCTCGTCATCGTCGAGCGCCTCGGCAAATCGCTGCGCACCCCCTCGCGCGACACGATGATCTCGCACGCCGCCGCTGCCGTCGGCAGGGGCAAGGGCTTCGCGCTCCACGAGGTGATGGACCAGATCGGGGCCATCGGCGGCCCGGTGGCGGTATCGCTTCTGCTCGGGGCCACTGCCGGTGACTACCGCGTGGCGCTCGGCGTGCTCATCGTCCCCGGTCTGGCCGCCATCGGCGTGCTGCTGGTCCTGCGGCACCGCGTCCCCCAGCCGTCCGTGTACGAGCACGTCGAAGCTGGCATCCCCAGCCAACAAGCCGATAGCTCCGCAGCAAAGCGGCAGAGGAAGCGCAGCGCCCTGCCCCGCGTCTTCTGGCTTTACTGCGCGGGGTGCGCGACCATGCTCGTCGGCGTCGCGACCTTTGGGGTCATCTCGTTTCACCTTGTGTCGACGGGTCTTGCCGACGACGCGTTCGTGCCTGCGGTCTACGCCATCGCCATGGCGGTTGACGGTGCATTTGCCGCGCTCACGGGCGTGCTCTACGACAAGCTAGGAACGCGGGTGCTGCTGTGCCTGCCCCTCGTGTGCGCGCTGATCCCGCTCTTCGCGTATGCGCAAAGCCTTGCCCTCGTCGTCGTGGGCATCATGCTGTGGGGAGTGAGCCTGGGCATCCAGGAGTCGACGATGCGCGCCGCCGTCGCAGACATCGTCCCGACTGCGCACCGGGCCACCGCCTACGGGGTCTTCTCCGTGGGCGTCGGCATCGGAAGTCTGCTCGGCGGCATCGTAGCAGGTGCGCTCTACACGGTCTCGGTGCCCCTGCTCATCGCGTGCGTGCTCGTCATCGAGGCGGCCGCGTTCGCGCTCATCGTCGAGGCGCTGCGCAGCGCCTCGTAAGCCTTCCGGCGGCATGTGCCGCGAAGAGCTGCCGGCTAGCGCGAGCGCTTCTTGCGCGCGGTCCTCTTCTGCGCATCGGTCATCGGCGCGTAGTCGCGGCTGTAGCCTGGCACGTCCATGTGCGAGATTGCCCACAGGTAGATGCTCGCCACGCTCCCGTACGGGCTGTAGCGGCGGCGGTAGCGCTCGAACATCTCGCGCGTGATCTTGCGGTGG
>JBJEHP010000250.1:0-1753 GCA_051876145.1 Coriobacteriales bacterium
AGCGACGATGCCGCTTCCCTCGTCGCGGCAGCCGACCACGTGCTCGAGGTATGGCGCGCCTATTCCGACGCGAGCGTGGGAATCCTCGCCCGCGACGAGGAGGGGCAACACAGCACGATCACCCCCATCGCACGCACGCGCAGTGGCAACTACGAGCTCGACCTTGCGCTCAGGAACAACCGCACCACCGAAGAGCGGCCACTCGGCATCTTCCACCCTGCACCGGAGCTCCAGCACATCAAGAAGGAGAACATCGGCCTCATCGAGGTCATGGGCATGGCAATACTGCCACCGCGCCTTCAGCGCGAGCTGGCGAGCGTCGGCGAGAAGATGCTCGCGGGCGAGGATTTCGAAGACGACGAACTGACGGCACCGCATGCACCCTGGGCCCGCGACGTGCTCGCACGCCACCCCGAGCTCGCCCCGGAAAACGCCGAGGACATCCTCAAGGAGGAAGTCGGCATCGTTTTCTCGAAAGTGCTCGAAGATTGCGGCGTCTTCAAGTGGGACGTCGAGGGTCGTCAGGCCCTCAACCGCTTCATCGACGCGCTGCAGTAGCGCGGCTCAGATAATCCAGAACGACAGCCCGAGGATGATGCCGCCCAACACCCCGGCGAAGACGTCGCGCGGAAAGTGCACGCCACCCACCACGCGGATGTAGCCCATCACGACGCACAACAGCAGCAAGACCACCCCGACCGGAGCGCACCAGTACAACCAGGACATGGCGATCATCGTCATCGAGAACAGGTGGCGGCTCGGCATGGACTGGCCGACCGTCGCCTTCTTGATGAGCGGGTCGATGTCGAGAAGCTCGTAGGGGCGCGGGGCATCGAAGGCGGCGCGAAACCCGCTCACCACGAGAAAGCCGAGCAGCGGCACGACGACGAGCTTGGGAAGCGACGGCAGGTCGAAGATGGCGACGAGCACGAGCAGCAGCGGGTACATGAGGTAGCCGAGGTACCTGAGCCCCCTGTTCACGGCAAGCAGCGCCTTGAGCGCGCCCTCGTGCGCGCGCCACCAGGCACTCCAGCGCTCGTATTGCTCCGCCGTCATCATAGTCTCAGGCATCCTCTCCCCGCGTGAGGACCTGCACGAGCTCGGGAAGCGTCGAGACCACGCAGAGCTTGGCGCGCTCGGCCGGGGTCGCAAACCCACACGTCACCATCTTGTCGTAGCTAGCCGCGAGCTCGTCGTAGTACCCGTCAACGCTGAACAGAACGCAGGGGCCCGAGACGCGCCCGAGCTTCTTGAGTGACATGATCTCCGAGATCTCCTCGATCGTGCCCGGACCTCCCGGCAGCGCGACGAAGGCATCGCCCAGCTCGATCATGCGGTTCTTGCGCTCGGGCATGCTGTCGGTAACCTCGAGCGTCGTCAGGCCGGAACGCGATGCCTCCCGCTCCACGAGAAACGAGGGCATGACCCCGTGCGCTTTCCCACCGGCTGCGAGTACGGCATCGGAAAGCGCCCCCATGAGGCCAACTCCTCCGCCGCCAAAGACGAGCGTGTGCCCGTGTTGGCCCATCCACGTGCCAAGAGCCTGCGCGGTCTCGACGTACACCGGGGCATTGCCGGTCATCGACCCGCAGTAAACGGTTATGTTCATCGTGTGTTCTCCGTCATATTCGAACGGCTGCCGCATAACAGCTGCCGTGTTTATCATCGTCAACCCATGATAGACGAACAGGCAGCTCGCCTATAGGCAGGTTCGATCACGAGAGCTGCGCATTTGGAATTCTGGCGTGATTGC
>JBJEHP010000251.1:0-1748 GCA_051876145.1 Coriobacteriales bacterium
GTTTTCCGTGAACCCGAGCCGGTCGGCATCTGCCCTGAGCATGCGCACGCACATGCTGTGGAACGTGTAGATCCACATGCCGCGGATGCCGGACTGCATGAGCTTGTGCAGCCTCTCGCGCATCTCGGTTGCGGCCTTGTTCGTGAACGTGACCGCCAGGATGTTCCAGGGTGCGACACCCAGGTCTTCGACGAGGTGCGCGATACGGTACGTGAGCACGCGCGTCTTGCCGGATCCGGCGCCCGCCAACACGAGCAGGGGGCCTTCGGTCGTCTCCACTGCCTCTCTTTGCGCAGGGTTGAGTGATTCGAGGTCGAGCATGAAATCCAATCTGATAGTGGTGTGCCGGTACGTAATGAGCGAAGCGCTACGCGGAGGGGACCTCTTTCATGACCTTGAGGATCGTCCCGTAGATTTCGTCGAGGTCCCCCGCGCGCAGCGGGCCCTCGCCAAGCGCATGAAGGCGCTGCTTGATCTGGTCTTCACGGGCGGGGTCGAACACCTGCATGCCGCATGCCGGCTTCAAGGCCCGGATGGCGAGCGAGTGGCGTGCCCGCTCGTTGAGCAGGGCGACGAGCTGCTCGTCGAGCGCGTCGATTGCCCGCCGGTGCTCGGCGATCTGCAGCTGTGCCTGTGATGAACTTGTCATATGCGCTCCTTGGTCTAGAGTCTCGAGTGCTTGCCGATGTTGACGGACTTGCGCTTGCCCGTCTTCTTGATGCCGATCTTACCCATGAGGAAGTCCCCGAAGTACTGGTTGTAGAAATACGACACCAGCACCCCGATTACCAGGCCGAGCACGATGCCGGCGAGGACGTCGGTCGGGTACGCCACGCCCAGGTACATCTGCGCAAAGGCCATGAACACCGCGAGGACGAACGCCGCGACGCCCGAGCGTCTGCCCGAGAGCAGGAAAAAGACGATGGCGGCGGCAAACGACGTCGCCGTATGCAGGTCGGGAAACGAGGCGCCCGCCTGCGAGACGCCGACGACCGAGGTGATGCTCGCAAGTTCGACGCAGGGGCGCGTCCGCCCGATGACGCCGCATAAGATGTTGCCGACGATCAAGGTAATGACGAGCGCGATGATCGTGACCATGCCGGCACGCCTGCGCTCGGGCAGAAAGATCATGATGAGCGCCAAGACGAACCAGATGAACGCGGCGTTGCCAAAAGCCGAGACGAGCGCGAACAGCTGGGTGAGCAGCGGCACGCGCGCCGACTGCAACAGGGCCAGTAGTGCTTCTTCCATCTGATGCTCCTCATGCTCTTTATTGTGCGGTCAAAGGCCAGTAGATTCTAGTACATCCATGAGACATGGTATCGCGAGGGCGTACGCGAGAGCTCTAGATTCTACCCTCCGCGCCGCGCTCCGAGTACCCCCTTGGACAATTGTGACGGTACCGTGTCGATATGGGGACATTTTGCGTGGGCAGTACTGTGCACCCGCCAGAAGAATCGTATAGTTGTCCTCCCACATACGAAGGCTCGGAAAGGCGGCGCACGCGTTATGGCATTACTCGAACTCGCGATATTCCTCTTGGCTGCAGTACTCGTTTCCGCAGTTCTCGAGCCGTTCTTGCCGCGAGTCTCGCTGCCGCTCGTACAGATGCTTCTGGGCGTCGTCATCTACTTCTTCGTGGATCTGCCGCATTCGCTCTCCATCGACTCGGGGCTGTTCCTCGTCCTGTTCATCGCACCGCTCCTGTTCGACGAATCGAAAAGCGCCAACAACAAGCTGTTGTGGAC
>JBJEHP010000252.1:0-1746 GCA_051876145.1 Coriobacteriales bacterium
GGCAGAACCAGGTCGCGACGGCGCCCTTTTCCTTCAAGATGTCGAGGTTCTTCTGCGTGAGCGTCCTGGAGGGGCCGTCGTCGAAGGTGAGGTAGGCGACCTTGCCGCTGCCGTCGCCCAAGAAGGACAGACGGCCCTGCGCATTGCGCCATTCGATGAGCTTCTCGTCGTACTGCTGCTGCATCTGGGAATTCTGCGACTGGGCGTCTGCGACCTGCGACTGCAGGGAGCTCAGATCGCTTTGCGCTTGCGCAGTGCGGCCACCGACGATCATGATGACGACCTGCTGGATGACGACGAGGGCAAAGCAGGCAATCAGGGCAATCGTCAGGATGCGCACGAATTTGTTATCGCGGGTATACATACGCCGCATTATCCCATAAAGGGTGCGGAATTTGAAATCCCGTCTGCCTGGGCGGTGTGCTCATCGTCCAGGCAGGCGGGAATCACGCGTCGGGCTCAGCGCGCGAGCAAATCTTTCAGGAAGCGGCCCGTCCAGGACTCGGGCACCTGCGCGACCTGTTCCGGCGTGCCGGTGGCGACGATGGTGCCTCCCTTGTCGCCGCCTTCGGGGCCGAGGTCGATGATGCGGTCGGCCGCCTTGATCACGTCGAGGTTGTGCTCGATGACGAGCACGGTGTTGCCCGCGTCCACCAGGCGCTGCAGTACCTCGAGCAGCTGGCGCACGTCCTCGAAGTGCAGGCCCGTCGTGGGCTCGTCGAGGATGTAGAACGTCTTGCCGGTCTGGCGCTTCTGCAGCTCGCTTGCGAGCTTGACGCGCTGCGCCTCGCCGCCGGAAAGCGTCGTCGCGGGCTGGCCGAGGGTGATGTATCCCAGCCCGACGTCGTTGAGCGTCTGCAGCTTGCGCTTGATGTTGGGGATGTTCTCGAAGAAGCCCACCGCCTCGCTGACGGTCATGTTCAGGACCTCGGAGACGTTCTTGCCCCGGTAGGTGACCTGGAGCGTCTCGCGGTTGTAGCGGTCGCCGTGGCACACCTCGCATGGCACGTAGATGTCGGGCAGGAAGTGCATCTCGATCTTGAGCTGCCCGTCGCCCTTGCAGGCCTCGCAACGCCCGCCGGCGACGTTGAAGGAGAAACGCCCGGGGCCAAAGCCCTTCGCGCGGCTTTCCGGGAGGCTCGCGTACAGCTTGCGGATGTCGTCCCAGACGCCGATGTAGGTGGCGGGGTTCGAGCGCGGCGTGCGGCCGATGGGCGACTGGTCGATGTTGATGACCTTGTCGATGGCCTCCAGGCCGGTGAGCTTGCGGTATTTGCCGACGCGCTTGTGCGCGTGCATGATCTGGTTTGCCATGGCGGGGGCGAGCGTGTCGGTGACAAGCGAGCTCTTGCCTGATCCGCTCACGACCGTGACCGCGGTGAGCGTGCCGATCTCGATGTCGACCTTGACGTTTTTGAGGTTGTTCTCCTTCGCGCCCGAAAGCGTGATCTTACCGCGCTTGGGTTTGCGGCGCTCGGCCGGGATCGGCACGCAGCGCTTGCCGCACAGGTACTGCCCCGTGATGGAGCGCTCGCAGGCGGCGATGTCGTCTGGGGTGCCGACGGCGACCACCTCGCCGCCCGCGACGCCCGCGCCCGGCCCGATGTCCACGACGTAGTCGGCGCTGCGGATGGTCTCCTCGTCGTGCTCGACCACGATGACGGTGTTGCCGATGTCGCGCAGGTGCTGGAGCGTCTCGATGAGGCGCTCGTTGTCGCGCTGGTGCAGGCCGATGGACGGCTCGTC
>JBJEHP010000253.1:0-1746 GCA_051876145.1 Coriobacteriales bacterium
ATAATAAGGCGCAGGCAAACGTCGCTGGCGCAGGAGGCTCACGTATGGAAACACCGCAGAACACAGACGGGCAGGTACCCTCGCATGGCGACACCAAGCTGCGCCGTTCCGTCCGCCGCACCACCGGCTACACGCGTCTCATCGCCACCGTGCCCGCAGTCGGCTTCTTCATCGCCGCGCTCGTCCTCGCAATCGGCACCTTCGTGAGCGTCATCGAGGCGGGTCTCGAGTTCATCGAGGGGAAGATCGAGGTCATGCAGCTCGCCATCGACTTCGTGGAGTTCGCCGACCTGTTCTTGCTGGCGGTCGTGCTCTACATCCTCGCGCTCGGGCTGATCACCTTGTTCGTCACGGACAAGATCGCCTTGCCGCGCTGGCTCACGTTCCACGACTTCGACGATCTCAAGGAGCGGCTGGTCAGCGTCATCAGCGTCATGCTCGGCGTGTATTTTCTCGGCTATGTGCTCAACGGCGCCCGCGGGCTCGATATCCTGTGGATGGGTCTTGGGTGCGGCGTGGTCATCGCCGCGCTAACGCTGTTCGTCAAGCTCGTCATCAAAGGTCATGGCGACGGCGAGGAATAGCCGTAGGGTCTAGCGCGTTTCCCGCTTGCTCTGCGGCTGTTGGTAGAAGCTGGTCTTCTCGGCGCGCATCTTGCGCTCTGCCTCGTTGACGAGCTTGTTCACGTCGATGTCGGGGCGCTGCATGCCTGCGTACCCGAGGGAGCAGCAGTACCCTTCCTTCTCGAGCCGCGCTTCAAAGTTGGCAATAAGCTGCTGCACGTGCGCTGCGCTCTTGTCGGAGACGAAGGCGACGAACTCGTCTCCGCCGATACGGTAGGTGCTCGACTTTCCGAATTCCTCTTGCATCGCCGCGCCGATGAACTTGAGCATCGCGTCACCCGAGGCGTGGCCCTGCGCGTTGTTGATCTCGTGCAGGCCGTTCGCATCGAGATAGATGCAGTGGAGGGAGTGCGCGCAGCCGTCGGCATGTGCGGGTGCCTCGCGCTCGAACGCGTTGCGGTTGCGCAGCCCGGTCAGGAGGTCGGTCGTGCTCAGATACTCGACGCGGCTCTCGTACAGGTAGCGCTGAAACTTCAGCTTTGTGAGATACGTGCTCACGATGATGCTGATGGTGGCGTAGACGCAGCAGTTCAGGGTGTCGGTGCGTGCGACCCATTCGGGCTCGAAGGTTCTTGCGGCGATAATGAACGCGATGGCGTAGAACACGATGAACCCCATGACACGTGAGGGCTTGAGCGTGAACAGGAGCGGGGCTATGAGCAGGACCGCGATAAAGGTTACCGCCGGTTTGTCGGGGATATGGGCCGTGCCGAGCCAGATTCCGAAGATGAGCAGCAGGCTCAGAAAGACGTAGATGTCTGCCTGCAGCAGCTTGCTGTTGTCCTTGACGCTCTGCCTTGCCACTGTAAAGATCAAGATGTCGGGGACAAGGGCGAAAAAGTAGAGATAGCGGTTGTTTGCGGCGATGCTGCTGAAGTATGACACGCCGATCAGGGTAAGGAAAAGCAGACAGGTCACTGCAGAGAAGATGAGGAGGTTCCTGCGGTTGTCGCGTTGTATCTCTGCGGACAGCTGCGCGTACTCGTCGTCTGTAAGCCCACCTTGCAGGTAGTATCTCAGTCGGGAAATCGCTCTTCTCATTACGCTATCTGGTGGCCCTTCGTACATGTCTAACATGTTGACTTTACGCCAATAGGACGAATTTCACCGAGTGAGACATTCA
>JBJEHP010000254.1:0-6542 GCA_051876145.1 Coriobacteriales bacterium
GGCCGGCGGATTGATGGCGGATTTTCCGGGGTTCATCAGGCGCGATGCGCGCTTTTAGGGTACACATTTTGGCCTATAACCCTATCAGCCAGCAAATCGGGGAAGTGGGAACTCAGCTGTCGGGAAATTACGAGCTGCCGCTATCCGAACGAGACGGCAAGAGCCTCATGGTGAACTCCGGCCAGGCTGCAGATTCCGTCGATGGGTTCTGCCTGAAGAGCGGCTGCCATGATGAATCGCATGCCGATCTAACCGCGGCGACGGCGAACCTTTCGTTCAACCCGCACGACTGGCACCACGAGGGCACCCAGTGCAGTGATTGCCACAAGTCGCATCGCGCGTCGGTCATGTACTGTACGGAATGCCACGAGGAAGCATCGGCCGTCATGCCGAGCGGCTGGGTGACCTGCCAGGTAGGCGAGCAAATTCGGGAAGCTACCTGAGAAGGTTTACTCAAGGCCTCGACTGCCGTGGCGGCCTTAATCCGCGCGAAAGTGGCGATTCCCAACCCGGATTTCGACGAGTTCACGGCGTTACGCCGTCTCTTCCAAGGAGGTTGCGCTAGCATGTTTGCAGGGACATGGCGAAGTTCAAGGTGCGGTTTCTTCTGAAAGGCATGCGCCTGATCGTCAATTTGGGTTTTCATCATGTGGAGGGGGAGCTGATGAGAATCGAATATCTTGAGGAATTCTTGGCACTTGTTGATGCTCGCAGTTTCACCGATGCAGCGAAGAGGTGCCATGTTTCCCAGTCGAGTCTTAGCAAGCACATCTCTGCCATGGAGGCCGAGTTGGGCGCGGAACTCTTTCGCAGGCCGAACAACCCCGTGAGACTCACTCGCGAGGGGTGGTCGTTCGCGCACGACGCGCGGGCGATTGTCGGAGAGTACAGGGGCGCGGTCGACCGTGTCGAGGCGATCAAGCACGAACGAGATCAGAGCATCGTGTTGGGGTATTACTACCCTGTGGCGCGCCAAGCCATTGACATCATCCACAAGTGGACCGTGCGCAACAAGCACGACTACGAGATTAAGCCTGTCTCGCTTCACCCAGGTCAGATCACAGCAGCCTTGCAGGGCAAAGCGGTGGATGCGGTTGTGACCATAGACCCAGGAGACGCGCTCGACTCGATATGCAACTCGATAGTCCTCAAAGAGGAACGGATGCTTCTCGCCGTCAACAAGAAGAGCCCCTTGGCGCGCCAAGATACGGTGAAACTAGCCGATTTGGAAAACGAGACCTTCCTTCGCCCCGGTCCCCAAATCTGGCCGGGCGTGGGCGACCATCTTGAAGAGGTGTTAGGGTCGCTTCCCAGTTACCGCAACGGCAGATTCTTCGATGATGTCGAGACGGTTCTCCTTGGTGTTTACAGCAACATGGGCATTGCCATGGTGTTCGACCATAACCGCTCTATCCACGGGGGTAAAATTCGCTTCATCCATCTCGAGGAGGAAGACGCCACTGGATTCACCGCACCCCTGAAGCTCGCCTGGCTCAGAGAATCTGAGGAATCCTACACCAAGTCGAAGTACATAAGGTACCTGAAGAACATGTTCTAAGCCGAAGCCGGTATCTCCTTTCCAGAAACGAATAACCCATTCAATCGCGACCTGCCGTTTCGTCAGCGGGCCGCTTTTTTGCCCCCTATGAAGGCCCTTTTTCCGCACGTAGCATCCGAATCAGATCAGGTGTTGGATTCCTGAGAGGACGAGAGAGGTGGGAAACATGGCCGAAGAGAGCGCTTCGAAGTACAAGAGGGGGCAGCTGCCCATGCGCGAACCGAAGGGACGCAAGTGGACTGTCATGGCGGGGCAGCCCGCCCCCGAGCCGCCGCAGGACGTACCAGGGTTCGAGGGGACGACCGACATCTCCGACGTCGGCGACTACTTCATCAACAGCGACTACTAAGCCTGCAAGTTTTAAGCGGCAGATTTAGACGAAGGAGGAGAGAGTTTTGGATACCAAGGGTAAGACGGTAAAGAAGGGCATAGGCTTCTGCGCTACGGGCCTTGTTTCCAACATCTGCGACATTGACGTGCCCGAAGACAAGAGCAAGGTCACGCGCATCCGCCCGTACCACTTCGACGAGACGGGCGACATGGAGCGCCTGAACCCCTGGAAGATTGAGATCGACGGCAAGGTGCTCGACCCGGGCACCACGACCACGCTGACGCCGATCCAGCTGGCGTACAAGAAGCGCGTGTACTCCAAGAACCGCATCCTTTACCCGATGAAGCGCGTCGACTGGGACCCGGAGGGCGACCGACATCCCGAGACCCGCGGCATCAGTGGCTACGAGCGCATCAGCTGGGACGAGGCGCTCGACATCATTGCAAAGGAAATGCACCGCATCGTCACCGAGTACGGCGTAGAGTCGATTTACGCGCAGGCCGACGGCCATGGCGAGGCCAAGATGGTGCACGGCACGCATGGCTGCCAGACGCGCTTGCTCTCGCTCATAGGCACCGGCAACTACGCGTTCCAATGCCGCCAGGCCGACAGTTGGGAGGGCTGGTACTGGGGCGCCAAACATATTTGGGGCATGGACCCGTTTGGCAACACCACCAAGAACAACAACCTTGCGTTGGATGTGGCGGAGAACTCCGATGCGCTGCTCGTGTGGGGCGGCGACCCCGAGACGACGCCCAACGGCTGGGGCAGCCAGATGCCCGTGCGCTACGAGTACTTCCTGACGGAGCTGGGCGTGAAGCAGATTCACATCTCGCCTGATGCGAACTACTCCAACGCGGCGCATGCTGACAAGTGGATTCCGGTGCTTCCCAACACAGATGCTGCCATGCAGCTCGCCATCGCCTACGTGTGGCTTACCGAGGGAACCTACGATGAAGAGTACCTAAAGACGCACTCCGTCGGCTTCGAGAACTGGGCGTATTACGTCATGGGCGGCGAGGATGGCATGCCCAAGACCCCGAAGTGGGCCGAGTCCCGCTGCGGCGTGCCCTCTTACACCATCAAGGCGCTTGCGCGCTACTGGGCCAAGCACCGCGTATCTATCGGCCACTGCAACGGCGGCAGCTACATCCGTGCTGCGTTCAGCCACGAGCCGGCGCGCTTGGAAGTGGCGCTTCTTGGCATGCAGGGCCTGGGGCAGCCTGGCTGTAACCAGATTCTGTTCACTGACTTCGCGTTGTTCGGCTCGAAGGAAGTCAACATGTTCCCCGGCAGCGAGGACATCCCCAACGTGGGCGGCGCCTACCGCGGCCGCGAGGACATCTGGCGCGAGAACCAGATTCCCAAGACCATGGCTCCCCAGGGCCTGCGCGGCGACAAGATCAGCTGGTACAGCCACCTGGCCTGCGGGCTTCCGCGCGACGACCAGTTCACCGGCCCCTTCGAGTTCCCGCAGCCCGAGAGCAAGGCTGGCGTGAAGATGATCTGGTCTGACGCGCCGTGCTGGACGACCTGCTGGAATGGCGGCAACACCTTCCAGGACGCCGTGCGCAACCCCGATATCGAGTTCTACATGATCCAGCACATCTGGATGGAGAACGACTGCAACTTCGCCGATCTTCTGCTGCCCATCACGACCAAGTTCGAGGATACCGACATCGCCACCGACGGCGACAATGGCGCCTACAGCGTGGTCTTCTACGAGGAGAACGCCATCGAGCCGCGCGGCGAGGCCGTTTCCGACATGCACTTCGTCAAGATGGTCGCCAAGAAGCTCGACCAGATGTACGGCACCGAGCCGGAGTTCGAGAACATCTACATGCGCTATTCCGGGAACGACATGACCGATGATGAGTGGGCCATGAACGGCTTCTTCTCGAACGTCGCGTCGACGAAGATGACCTACGACGAGTTCAAGGAAGTGCAGTCCTATGTCATCCCGTGCCGCAAGGAGTGGGAGACCGAGCCCGCCGGTCTCATCGGGTTCTACGAGGACCCCGAGAACAACCCGCTCACCACGCCTTCCGGCCTGCTCGAGTACTACTCGACCGCGCTTGCCCAGGCGTTCCCTGACGATAAGGAGCGCCAGCCCATCGCCAAGTGGATCGAAGAGAGCCCCGAGCACCAGGATCGCATCACGTCCGAGCGCGCCAAGAAGTACCCGTACCTGCTCGTGAGCAACCACCCGCACTGGCGCATTCACGCGCAGTTCGATGACGTCACCTGGTTCCGCGAGATTCAGACTTGCAAGATCACGGGCCCAGACGGCTACAAGTATGAGCCGCTTTGGATCAACCCAATTGACGCGGCGCGCATGGGCGTCAAGACCGGCGACGTGGCCCGCATCTTCAACGAGCGCGGCAGCGTGCTCGGCGGCGTGTACGTGACCGAGCGCATCATGCCGGGCGTCGTGTACCAAGACCATGGTGCGCGCACCGACACGATTGTGGCCGGCTATGGCGGCATCGACCGCGGCGGCGCCAATAACCTCATCGCTCCGAGTGCAGTGACCTCCAAGAACTGCGCCGGCGAGGTGACGAGCGGCTATCTGGTCGGTTGCGAGAAGGTCGACGTGTTCGCTCTGGCGAAGAAGTACCCTGAGGCGTTCAGCCGTCCCTACGATCCTGACACCGGGCTCATCGCCGAGACCCGCTTCAACCTGGACTAACGTCCTGCGGACACAAGGAGAATACGAGATGAAAGTCATTAAATTCGACCATAACCGGTGCAATGGCTGCTACAACTGCCAGATTGCTTGCAAGGACGAGAACTGCGGCAACGATTGGATGCCCTATTCGAAGGCCCAGCCCGATACCGGTCAGTTCTGGTGCAGGGTCGAGGAGCGCGAGCGCGGCAGCGTCCCTAAGGTGAAGGTGTCTTACATCGTGCACATGTGCCAGCACTGCAAGAAGTGCGCGCTTATCGACGTGGCTCCAGATGCGGTCTATCGCCGCGATGACGGCATCGTCATCATCGACCCGGCCAAGGCCGAGGGCCGCAAAGAACTCGTGGACGCCTGCCCGTTCCACGCGGTCTACTGGAACGCGGAGCTCAGCCTGCCGCAGAAGTGCACGGGCTGTGCGCACTTGCTTGACGACGGTTGGGAAGTGCCGCGCTGCGTGGAGGTGTGCGGTCCTGGTGCGCTGTCGTATGTCGACGAGGAAGAGCTCGATGCCGAAAAGATCGAGTCCGTCAATCCCGAAGCGACTACCGAGCCCTCGATGGCCTACTTTAATCTGCCCAAGCGCTTCGTGGCTGGCGTCGCTGTTGATCTGCAAGCCGACGAGGTGGTCATCGGTGCCAAGGTGGAGCTCGAGGACAAGGCGACCGGAGAGGTTCTGACAACCGAGACAGATGAGTTTGGCGACTTCTGGTTCCATCAGATCGGCGAAGCCGAGTACACCTTGAGTATCTCAGCCGAAGGCTACGCGACGCGAAGGGTTGACACTTCAACGGTCAAAGCCGACCAGAACGTGGGCGTCATTGAAATGTTCACAATCTAGACCACCCAAGCCTGCAGGGCACGTAGGGGGTGCCCCGCAGGCGCGTTTGGGTCGCGGAAGGGGCGACTGGCGGGCGCAATATCGGACATGCCCGCCAGTTTCCCGAAAACATGCCTGCAAGTTTCCAGAAACTTAGGATGGAAATAATGGGAGAATCAAAAGTTGCATTCAGGAAAAGCTCGAGACCGTGGGTGATTCTGGTCTGCTGTTGCATCATGCAAGCCCTTGGCTTTTACGTTCCGTCCATGATGGTCAGCGTTTTCATAACGCCGCTCATCACGTTCGGTCTGTCCGAGACAGCTGCACCGTTGCTTTCGTATTACACGGTGCAGCTGCTGTTCTCCATTCCCGTGCTTCTGTTCAGCGGCGCGCTGCTCAAAAAAATCGGCGCCAGCTGGATGGTCTTGGCCGGAGCCGTGTTATGCGGCGGTTCGTGGATTGTGTTCGGGTTCATGCCTTCCATGCCCATGTTCTACGTCACTGCTGCCCTGAATAGCCTGTATCCGCTTTGCTCGCTGTTCATGATTCCCGTACTCATCAACAACTGGTTCTACAAGAACAAAGGCTTGTGGACTTCGCTCGCGCTTGCGTTTTCCGGCGTGGGAAGCTTCATATTGAGCCCTGTCATCACCAATATCATCATCGACAGCGGCTGGCAGATGGCGGCTATCAGCATGGGTGCCATACTCGCCATCGTCTTGGGCCTCATCGGCGTGCTCGTCATCCGCTTGTCGCCTATTCCGTTGGGCATTTTGCCGCAGGGCGCGACGCAGGAAGACGTTGAGGCTATGCTCGCCAAACAAGAGGCTGTCGAGTCCGAGCAAGAACTCAACAGTCCTGGTGTCGAGTGGCGCCGAGCCCTCAAATCGCCTGCTTTTGTCGTGCTGGCAATCACCATGTTGCTCATTGGCGTGCTCAGCGCATTCAACACCAACGTGAACACGATCGTCCAGAGTGCCGGCTACGGCGCTGTTGTCGCGGGCTTCACCATGTCGGCGGCTGCTGTCGGGCAGATTATCGGCAAGCCCATCGCGGGCGCAATAAAGGACAGGTTCGGCGCAGGGGCGGGCAACGCGTTCGGATTCGGGTTTAGCGCCGTCGGGATGCTCCTCTACATCGCGGCTCTTTA
>JBJEHP010000255.1:0-1741 GCA_051876145.1 Coriobacteriales bacterium
CTCGCCGAGGCCTACGCGGCCACCGGGCGCGGCGGCACGACGGTCACCGTCGGCATCCCGGGCCTCACGTCGTGGCTCGCCTCCGGCAGCTTCGACACGGTATACCCCGGCCTGAACGACTTCGGTCCCGATTACTACACCGGCAACGTCAACGCGATCTACCAGAGCTACCACATCATGCTGTACATGTACGGTATCGTGATCATCGTGCTCATCCTGTCCGCGCTCGTGCTCGCGGGCAAGGTCAAGGGCAAGTGGGCGCTGCGCATCATGCTGTTTGGGTGGCTGGCGTCTCTGCTCGCCATCGAGTTTGGCTGGCTCGTCGCCGAGCTCGGCAGGCAGCCGTGGATCGTCTACGGCGAGCTGCTCACGGCCGACGCGACCTCGCTTGCGGTCACGCCCGTCATGCTCGTCATCACGCTGCTGCTCTTCCTCGTGATCTACGTGATGATCTACTTCTTCTGGCTGCGCGCCAGCTTCCGCATCATCAAGAAGGGTCCCGAGGCATATCTGCCTGCACACAACGATGAGGAGGTGCAGAAATGATGACCGCACTTGGAATTCTGTGGTACGTGCTCATCTGCGTCCTCATGATCGGGTACTTCGTGCTCGACGGCTTTGACCTGGGCGTCGGCGTGCTCTACCCGTTCATCGCTAAAGACGAGAAGTCCAAAGGCGTCATGCGTCGCGCCATCGGACCCGTCTGGGACGGCAACGAGGTCTGGCTGCTCACGGCGGGCGGCGCGCTGTTCGCGGCGTTTGCCCCGGCGTATGCCACGAGCTTCTCGGGCTTCTACCTGGCCATCATGCTCGTGCTGTTCGGCCTCATCTTGCGCGCCGTGTCCGTCGAGTTCCGCGCGCACGAGACCAGCAACCTTGCGCTATGGGACGCGCTGTTCTTCATCGGCAGCCTGCTGCCCGCGCTGCTGTTCGGCGTGGCCGTCGGCAATGTCGTGGAGGGGCTCCCGCTCAACGCCAACGGCGACTACACGGGCAGCTTCTTCGCACTGCTCAACCCGTTCGCGCTGCTGTGCGGCGTGCTCGGCCTCGTGACCATGCTCACGCAGGGCGCGTCGTGGCTCTCGCTCAAGGCCGAGGTCGGAAGCGAGCTGCGCGCAAAGGCGTCTGCCCTGCGCGGCAAGCTCTCGCTCGTCAGCGTCGTCGTGTTCCTGATTGTCACGGTCATGTTCTTTGCCGGCGTCCAGCCCGGTGCCTCGTATGAGGTGGGGAGCATGGAGCTCGGCTGCGCGGGCGCGGCGATCTACCTGGTCGCGATGTGCGTCATGCAGTTTGCCTGCAAGCCCGAAAACGACAAGAAGGACCTGGTCGCGCACCTGCTTGTGAGCCTGAGCGCTGCTGCGCTTGTCATCGTTTTGGGCGCGACGTTGTTCCCGAACCTGATTCCCGCTATCGACCCGGCGCTCTCGATCAACATCGCCAACGCCGCCTCGAGCGACACGGCGCTCACCGCCATGACGATCATCGCCTGCATTGGCGTGCCCATCATGCTGGTGTACCACGTGATCGTCTACCGGACCTTCCGCGGCCGCATCAGCTAGCGCCCAACGTTCAATCGTCTTCTTGCAGCCATCGGCCCCTTTCGGCCGGTGGCTGCACTTTTTTGGCACGAGGGGCCGTGGGTATCGTGCCACTTTGGTACGAAGGGACACCCCGCTTTCAGGTTAATTTAAGGTAACTTATTGGCTCGAATGTGCTGAAGCTTTGCTATCATTGCAGTACT
>JBJEHP010000256.1:0-6530 GCA_051876145.1 Coriobacteriales bacterium
GGCAAAGACGGCATCGGCGCGCGGGCTGTACTTGTCAACGAGCAGCTGCGCCTCTGCCTCAGCAAACTTCACGTACTCGGCGTCCTTGATCAGGCGGGTGTTGCTCAGCACCGTGAGCTGGGCCGAGACGAGCGCCGCCTTGCAGGTGATGACGCCGCAGCCGACATCGCTCACGACGCTGATCGGGCATTTGTCGACGAGCTGCTCATGCAGCGTGATGACCTCGGCACATGCGCGCATGATCTGCAGCGGGACGTCCGCGCAGTCGCGCAGGCGCTCGTCCACCATGATGTCGCGGTACACTTTGTCGGGGCCGGATTCCTTGGGGAGCTTGTAGGTCTCGAACAGCGTCTGGAACACGAGGGCATCGCGCTCGACCAGGTCGAGCAGGCGCTTCTGCAGCGCCGTGGCCTTGGCATACACCGTCTCGACGCTCTGGTTGACCGACTCGTACTCGGGTTTTCCCACCGTGATGGCGTTCACCATGTTGCTGAGCCCTGCGCCGATGGCGCCCACGAGCGATGCCGCGCCGCCTCCACCGGGCGTCGGCGCCGCCGAGCCCAGCATCTCGACGAACTCCGTGCAGGTCAGATCCGTCATTACCGTCATGCTCTCCCCCAGTCGCCCTCGTCGCTGCAAGTTGCGCCGTGTAAAAAGTGCCAGCCGCATCGGACAGGTGCGGCTGGCACTCGAAACTGCGCCGTGCCTATTCTAGAACAGACCGGAGATCACGCCGTTGTCGTCGACGTCAATCTTCTCGGCGCTCGGGCGCTTGGGCAGGCCCGGCATGGTCAGGATGCTGCCCGTCAGCGCGACGATGAAGCCCGCGCCCGCAGAGACGTTGAGCTCGCGGACGGTGATCTTAAAGCCCTTGGGGGCGCCGAGCAGCGTCTGGTCGTCGCTGAAGGAGTACTGCGTCTTGGCGACGCAGATGGGCATGTCGCCAAACCCGAGTTCCTCGAGCTTTTTCGCCTGCGCCTGCGCGGCCGGCGTCAAAACGGCGCCGTCGGCATGGTAGATGCGCTTTGCGATGGTATCGAGCTTCTCGGCGATGGATGCCTTGAGCGGGTAGGCGAACTCGAAGTCGTTCGGCTCCTCGCACAGGCGGATGACCTCGCGCGCGAGCGCCTTGCCGCCCTCGCCGCCCTTCGCCCAGACCTCGGAGAGCGCGACGTTGACGCCGAGCTCGCGGCACTTGTCCTCGACGAGCTTGAGCTCGGCGGGGGTATCGGTCGGGAAGGCGTTGATGGCGACGACCGCCGGGAGCTTGTAGACGTTCGTAATGTTGTCGACGTGCTGGAGCAGGTTGGGAAGGCCTGCCTCGAGCGCTGTTAGGTCCTCCTTGTTGAGGGCGTCGAGCGCCGCGCCGCCGTGGTGCTTGAGCGCGCGCACCGTGGCGACGATGACGACCGCATCGGGCTTGAGGCCGGCCAGGCGGCACTTGATGTCGAGGAACTTCTCAGCACCCAGGTCAGCGCCGAAGCCTGCCTCGGTGATCGCGTAGTCGCCGTACTTCATGGCCAGGCGCGTCGCCATGACGGAGTTGCAGCCATGGGCGATGTTGGCGAACGGTCCGCCGTGCACGAAGGCCGGCGTGCCCTCGAGCGTCTGGACGAGATTGGGCTTGAGCGCGTCTTTGAGCAGCGCCGCCATGGCGCCGTCGGCCTTGAGGTCGCGCGCGGTGACCGGCTTGTCGTCGTAAGTGTAGCCGACGATGATGCGTGCGAGGCGTTCCTTGAGGTCGTGGATGGAGGTCGCCAGGCAGAAGATCGCCATGATCTCGGAGGCGACGGTGATCTGGAAGTGGTCCTCGCGCGGGACGCCCTGCTTCGCGCCGCCCAGGCCGTCGACCAGGTTGCGGAGCTGGCGGTCGTTCATGTCGACGCAGCGCTTCCACGTGATCTTCTTGGGGTCGATCCCAAGCTCGTTGCCCTGCTGGATGTGGTTGTCGAGCATGGCGGCGAGCAGGTTGTTTGCCGCGCCGATGGCGTGGAAGTCGCCGGTGAAGTGCAGGTTGATATCCTCCATCGGGATGACCTGCGCGTACCCGCCGCCGGCAGCGCCGCCCTTGATGCCGAAGACCGGCCCGAGCGACGGCTCGCGAAGCGCCACCATGACGTTCTTGCCGAGCTGGGACAGGCCGTCTGCCAGGCCGACGGTGGTCGTGGTCTTGCCCTCGCCGGCGGGCGTCGGGTTGATGGCGGTGACGAGGACGAGCTTACCGGGGGTGTCCTCGTCCTTTAAGACGTTGTAGTCGATCTTTGCCTTGTACTTGCCGTACTGCTCGATATCGTCGAGATCGATCCCGACCCTCTCGGCAATCTCGGTAATCGGCTTGGGGGTAACTGACTGGGCAATCTCGATATCGCTTGGCATGCAGACTTCTTTCTCTCGGCACAACTTGGGATTCTTGCACGCGCAAAAGCATAGTCTGCCGCGCGCGCCGCCCGCCCTCTGAGTCGAGGCGGTATCGGTGACGGGCGCGGTTTTTTCGCGGAGCAGCACCGCACACGGGGAGGCGTGGAGAGACGTGCCGACGGGCGGGGTGATGCCGCGGCGCGGCGTCCGCCTCGTGCCGTCGCGCCGGCAGCCGCTAGTCGAGGCCGATATCGATGGGCGTGCGGTGTGCGGCGTTGTCGCGGCGGTGCGTGTAGTTGCTCCACGCGCTCGTCCCGCGCAGCGACCAGTCGATGGGCGGGGTGATGAACGACTCCATGCGCTCGAGCTCGCCATACCTGTTCGCGCGGTGATATGCCATGTACCAGATGCAGTAGCGCTTGTGCGGGTAGACCTCGCACCAGCCGTCGTCGCTGCCGCCACAGGGGCCGTTGCGCTGGCTTTTCGGGCACTGCGCCATCGGGCAGCTGTGGATGGTCGCCTCGAGCCCGCAGTCGCCACAGTCCTTGCAGCCGTAGATGAACGCCTTGCCCGCATGCTCGAGACGATGGTGGAAGTTCGGGCCGCCGTACTTCTTCTCCTTGCGGTCCATGCTCCATGCAAGATACTTGCCCAGGCGTTTGTCCAGCGTGAGCATCCAGTAATGGAAGAAGCGCGACAGGCGGTACGACTTGAAGAGCTTGCGCCCGCCGATGTCCTCGCGGACGATGTCGAGTCTGCGCTCGTTGAGGCCCGTCGGCGTGCCGTTTGCGGCGAGCTCGGGGGCGTAGAGGTAGCATCCGTCCGCGCGCCCGTGGCTTGACTCGGGCACAAGGCCTTCCCACGAGTCGCCGATCTGCTCGGCGCGGTCGAGGATCTCTTCGAGCATGGCGGCATCGAGGCACGACCCGCCGATGTGCACGCCCGCGCATCCGAGCCCGCGCGCGATGGCGACCTGCCGTGCCGCGCGCTCGACGCGACGTGCCCGCCCGCCGTCTTGCTCCGCGGCGTCTTTCTCGACCTCGGCCGCGAGCTCGTCGGAGATCTCGACCCCCGCGATCACGCCGCTCTTCATGAGCTTTGCCGCCCCGCGCGTGAGCACGAAGACGTTGGCGATGACGGGCACGTCGTAGTGGCGGTCTTCCAGGTAGAACAGCAGCTCTTGCAGCTTGCGGGCATCGTAGCCCACCTGCGCGATGACAAAGCGCGCGCCGGCGATGAGCTTCTTCTCGAGCTTGAGGTACTGCGGGATGAGCTCGCCTTCGCGGTACTTGAACGGGTTCACCACGCAGCCGCAGAAAAAGTGCGTCGGCTGCTCCACCTTCGTGCCACGCGGCGTCTTGACGGCAAGGCCCTCGTTCATCTGGTAAGCGAGCTGCTGGATCTGGACCGAGTCCAGGTCGAAGTCGGGGCGCGGCTGCCCCTGCCAGCCGCTCGTCTGGTAGTCGCCCGTCATGAACAGCACGTTGTGGAGCCCCGCGCGCTCCAGCGCGTAGAGCTGCGCGGCGATCTGGTTGCGCGAGCGGTCCTTGCACGTGAAGTGCGTGAGGGTGCACACGCCGTCCGCATCCAGCTCGCGAGCGATGGCGTCGGCGAGTATGGCGGGCTTGCCGCCTGGGTTGTCCGTGATGGATATCGCGTCGACGCGTCCTGTCGCGTAGATGTCGCGCGCCGCCTGCAGGGATTTCTCCAGCGGGGCCTCGAAGGCGCCCCGTCCCGGGACCATTTCGCACGTGACGGCGAACTCTCCCCGCTCGAGCGCCGTCTTCAGCCTGTTTTCGACCATGCGGCTCTTCACGCCCTAGCGTGCGTCCGCGTCGAACACTTCGGGGTTGATGCAGTCGGCGGGACGGCGCCCGCAGACCACGTCAATCGCCGCCTGCATGGTACGCGTGCGCAGCTCCATCCCCGACTCCTCGGAGAAGTACGCCGCATGCGCGGAGAGCACGGTGTGCGGAGCGGACAGCAGCGGGTGGTCGTGCTCGACCGGCTCCGTCTCGAAGACGTCGATGCCCGCGCCCCACAGCTTGCCCTGCTCGAGGGCATCCGCGAGGGCGATGGTGTCGACGACCGCGCCGCGTGACGTGTTGACGACGACGGCGCCGGGCTTCATGAGCGCGAGGTGCGCGGCGTCGAGGAGATGGTGCGTCTGCGGCGTGAGCGCGCAGTGGAAGCTGACCACGTCGGCACGCTCGAGCAGCTCCTCGTAGGTGCAGGTCTCGTAGCCTTCGGGCGTGCGGCGGTGCGGGACGAGCGAGCGCGAGCAGCAGATGACCCGAAAGCCGAGGCCCGCCGCCTTGCGCGCGACCGCGCGGCCGATGGCGCCCATGCCCACCACGCCGAACGTGCGCCCGTACACCTGCCCGAGCGGGCGGGTCGCGGCGTAATCCCAGACACCTGCCTTGATGTCGCGATCGAGCTCGTTGATACGACGCAGCACGGCGAGCGCGAGCGTGATGGCGTGGTCGGAGACGACCTCGTTGCCGTAGCCGGGCGGCGTGCAGATGGCCACGCCGTGCTCCGTCGCGGCCGGTACGTCGATGGTGTCGAAGCCGACGCCCGTGCGCGAGATGACCTTGAGCTTGGGAGCGAGCGCCTCGATGACCGCGCGGGTCATGTTTCCGTACGAGAAGACGATGCCGTCGGCATCGGCGGCGTTTTTGATGATCCCCTCGGGCGAGCGGTCCTCGAACACGGCGAGCTCGACGCCGGCGTCCGCCGCCATCTGGGCCTCAACCTGCGTGTCGTCCATGTCGTAATCGGTGATGACAATCTTGGGCATAGTCACTCCATTCGCTTTTTGCGTGTGCACATTGTAGCCGAGTGCAACGCATGCGACGCTTTGAGCTGGCTGCGTCCAAGATTTCGAATGGCGCTACTTTTCGTCGCCCGTATCGTAGGCGCCGTTGTCGTAGTTCTTGCCGGTCACGACTGAGAAGTGGAAGATCGGCGTTCCGACGCGCTTGATGCTGATGCGCCCGTGGGGCAGCCCGCCGGGGACGAAGACGAGCGTCGTCCGGTCGATCAGATGGTCCTCGCCGTCGATGCTGAACGTGAGCTCGGCGTCGAGCGCGTAGGGGTCGTCCGGGTTCGTCCCGAAAAAACCGATGATCTCGTCGTCTTCGTGGACGTGCTCCTCGAAGACGGGATCGCGGTCGGGGACGTGGTGGTACCACGCCGTGTTCATCTGGAACGCGCCGGGGACCACGTTGCTGTCCATCCACAGGATGCGGCGCGAGAAGCGCTTGTACATCTCCTGGAACTCCGGCGTGCCCGCATGCGGGTCGTGCAGCTCCTGGATGAAGTGCTTGCCGTACTTGCCTTCGGTTCCCCGTACCGTTGCCATAGCGTGTCCTCTCCCCGCTTTGCCAGTGATGCGCTCATTATATGCCGCTTATCGCGCCCAAAAAATGACACGAGGGGCCGTGGGTATCGTGCCATTTTCCGCCCGAAAAACGTGGCCCTGCCACGCTTTTCGGGCATGCGGGGACACATCGGGGCATGCGTATCTCTATAATGAGAAACCGTGTGTACACAATCGCTTCGAAAGGCGGCAACACCCTATGGTCTCTCGCATTTATGTTGAGAAGAAACCCGGATTTGACGTAGAGGCACAGCAACTCACCGCAGAGCTGCGGTCGATTCTCCAGCTAGAGGCCCTGAAAAACGTCAGGCTCATCAACCGCTACGACGTCGAGGGCATCAGCACCGAGCTGTTCGAGCGCTGCGTCCCCACCGTATTCTCCGAGCCGCAGTCCGACACCACCTACACCGAACTTCCCGAAGCCAACGGTGCCGCCGTCTTTGCGGTCGAGTACCTGCCCGGCCAGTTCGACCAGCGCGCCGACTCGGCAAGCGAGTGCATCCAGCTCATCAGCCAGGGCGAGCGCCCCGACGTCCTGACCGCGAAGGTCTACTACCTCGAAGGCAATCTCACCGACGAGCAGGTCGAGGAAGTCAAGCACTACATCATCAACCCCATCGAAGCACGCGAGGCATCGCTTTCCACGCGCGACACGGTAAAGATGGTCTACCCCGAGCCGCAGCCCGTCGAGGTCATCGACGGCTTTACCGAGCTCGACGACGCGGGGCTGCAGGCGTTCATCGCCGAGCGCGGCCTTGCCATGGACCTCGACGACATCAAGGTGTTCCAG
>JBJEHP010000257.1:0-1739 GCA_051876145.1 Coriobacteriales bacterium
GAAGTGGAAGAGCGAGTCCGCGTCGCTCTGGTCCACGGCGCGCCACAGGTCCAGAAGGGTTATCTGCTCCAGGGGCCGGGCCAGGGTGATGCCGGACTTGCCCTTGCTGGACTGGATGATGCCCGCCTGCTTCAGCATGCCCATGATCGTGCGCACCATGACGGGGCTCGTGCCGATGCTCTTTGCCAGGAAGGCGCTCGTGACGGGCTGGGTAGGGCTGAAGTAGTCTATGGCACAGACCATGTGTGCTGCCATGGTCAGCCTGCTTGTTATCTGCATCCGTTCACCTATTCCGTTACGACAACCTTGCCAAAGCCCTTGGAGCTCTCCAGGAAGCGATGGGCATCTGCCATGCGCTCGAGCGAAAAGACTGCTGTGGGCTTCATGTCCAGGCTATTATCCTCGATATATGAGATGAGCCCGGCAAGCCGCTTCTCGTCCACATTGCCTGAATAGAAGCTGGTGAGGAAGCCGTTTGCCGGCAGGTCGACGATGGGGTCGAAGTCCTCCATGTACCATACGCCACCAAGCTTGCCCGTATTGCAGACGATGCCGCCCTCGGACACATGGCTGCACGTATCCTTAAGGGTTGCCGGCCCCACAAGCTCAAGGACGCGCTGGTAGGGATGTCCCTCTACCTGCAGGGCACCGTTCACGTCGAGCACAGTGTCGTCGTAGCCGGCGTCCAGGAGCAGCCCCGCGCGCGACGCGCTGCGTGTGGTTCCCACAAGTCGCAGGCCCGGCGCCATGGACCGGGCCAGCTTCGCGAATGCCATGCCCACGCCGCTGGTCGCGCCGCGCACAAGTACCGTCTGCCCTGCTTCCAGGTGCAGGCTGAGCAGCGAGCCATAGGCGGTGTAGCAGGTCTCGGGGATGGCTGCGAGAACATCCCAGGGAAGGCTCGACTCCACGGGATAGATCTGCTCGTTGGGAAGAAGGGCGTAGTCCGCATAGCTGCCATCGAAGGCCCGGCCCATCTCGCCCATGATGGAAATGACCTTCTGGCCCACGGGCAGGCGCGACGGGTCGGTCGTTGCCGCGACTTCGCCCACGCACTCGATTCCAAGGACCCGCGGGAATCTCACCGAGGGCGAGAGTCCCAGCCGCGTGAATACCTCGGAGCGGTTGAGGCCGCGGGCGCGCACGTGCACGAGCGACCAGCCCGGGCTCAGGGCGGGGACGGGGCGCTCCTCGAGGCGCAGCACCTCGGGCCCTCCAGCCTCGTGGACCACTATGGCCCGCATCGTCTTGGAAATTGCGTCGTCCATGCTCTTCTCCTTGCCGCTTGCGTCTTCTGTATCCTGTTCCTGCGTATTGCCGCTATCGTGCGGCGGGTGCCGCCCTGGCGCGCGCCGCGCCGCTGTGCTTGCAGGCACACAGCTGGTCCTCCGACAGGTCGCAGGTGCGGCGCTGGCGCGAGACCAGCTGGTTCACGAACTCTGTCGCGGGATTCGCAAGGATCTCGTCTGGGGTGCCGTACTGCTGGACGGTGCCGCCGTCGAGCACGAGCACGCGGGTGCCCAGACGCAGCGCCTCTCCGATGTCGTGCGTCACGAACATGACGGTGATGCCGGTCTCTCGGTGGATGCGCGAGATCTCCGCCTGGAGCTGGCTGCGGGTGATCTCATCCACGGCGCCAAAGGGCTCGTCCATCAGCAGGATGTCCGGCGACGCGGCGAGTGCGCGCGCGATGCCCACGCGCTGCTGCTGGCCGCCCGAGAGCTCGGACGGATAGCGGT
>JBJEHP010000258.1:0-1733 GCA_051876145.1 Coriobacteriales bacterium
CAAACGGCGTCTCGGCCATCTGCTAGAGTGCAAGACCGTCATTCCCATAAAGCAAGAAGGGGCCCTCATGGCATCCGACCAAATCGTCATCAAGGGTGCGCGGCAGCACAACCTCAAGAACATCGACCTTTCGATCCCACGCGACAAGCTCGTCGTCTTCACGGGCCTGTCCGGCTCCGGCAAATCGTCTTTGGCCTTCGACACCATCTACGCAGAAGGGCAGCGCCGCTACGTCGAGTCGCTCTCGTCGTACGCACGCCAGTTCCTCGGGCAGATGGAAAAGCCCGACGTCGACTCCATCGACGGGCTTTCCCCCGCCGTCTCGATCGACCAGAAGACGACGAGCAAGAACCCGCGCTCGACCGTCGGCACCGTCACGGAGATCTACGACTACCTGCGCCTGCTCTACGCGCGCGTCGGCGTGCCGCACTGCCCCGTGTGCGGACGCGTCATCGAGAAGCAGACCGCCGACCAGGTGGCCGACAAGGTCATGGCGCACGGTTCCGAGGGCGACAAGCTCATGATCATGGCCCCGCTCGTCTCGGGCAAGAAAGGCGAGTTCGTCCAGACCTTCAAAGACCTCGCCAAAGAGGGCTTCTCGCGCGTGCGCGTCGACGGCGAGGTGCACCGCCTGGACGAGGAGCTCAAGCTCGACAAGAAGTTCAAGCACAACATCGAGGTCATCGTCGACCGCATCGTGCTCAAGGAGAAGTCGCTCGCGCGCCTCGTCGAGGCCATCGAGACGGCAACGACGCTCGCCAAGGGCAACGTGATCGTCAAGAACCTCTCGGAAGACGAGAACCTCGAGGTGGAGAGCACGCAGGGCGCCAAGGCGGCCGCGGGCGTGGCCAACGAGTACTCCTTCAGCCTCGCGCTCGCCTGCCCCGACCACGACTACTCGCTCGACGAGCTCGACCCGCGCGACTTCTCGTTCAACGCCCCCTACGGCGCCTGCCCCGACTGCCTGGGCCTGGGCTTCAGGCAGGGCGTCGACCCCGACCTCGTCGTTCCCGACAAGTCGCTGAGCGTCGCCGAAGGGGCCATCGCGCTGTGGAGCCCCTCGTCCAACTACTACCCGCAGATGTACGCCGCCGTGTGCAAGGAGGTCGGCGCTTCTGTTGACACGCCGTGGGAGGAGCTTTCGGCCAAGGCGAAAAAGGCCCTGCTCTACGGCTTGGGCGACAAGCGCATCCGCATCGACTACGTGACGCGCGACGGCCGCGACACCTACTGGTTCACGCGCTGGCCGGGCGTTTTGGCAGAGATCATGCGCAAGCACGACGAAAGCGACAGCGACCGCACGCGCGAGCGCCTCGAGGAGTACATGGCCATCACGCCGTGCGACACCTGCCATGGTAGCCGCCTCAAGCCCGAGATCTTGGCCGTCACCGTCGGCGGGAAGAACATCCACGAGGCAACGGAGCTCTCCGCCGTAGACGCGCTCGAGTTCTTCGGGTCGCTCGAGTTCGGCGAGACGCAGGCCATCATCGGCAACCCCATCATCAAGGAGATCTGCACCCGTCTGCAGTTCATGGTGGACGTCGGGCTCGACTACCTGACGCTCGAGCGCCCGACGGCGACGCTTTCGGGCGGCGAGGCTCAGCGCATCAGGCTCGCGACGCAGATCGGCGCCGGGCTCATGGGCGTGCTCTACATCCTCGACGAGCCGTCCATCGGCCTGCACCAGCGCGACAACGACCGCCTCATCGACACGCTCCGCCACCTGCGCGACC
>JBJEHP010000259.1:0-1728 GCA_051876145.1 Coriobacteriales bacterium
CGAGCCCAGCCGCCTTGAGGACCCCCAGGTGGTTGCTGACGGACGGCTTGGACATCTGGAAGTTGTCCGCTATCTGCCCCGCCGTCATGTCGCCATCGGACAGCAGCTCAAGAATGCGCCGCCGCGTCGGGTCACCAAGCGCCTTGAACGCGTCACCCACCATGACGCCTCACCTCCGTCACGAGCATCGTACCCTGGCGGCCGTTCTTCTCGCCCGACTAACTGCGTATTTAGATGTTTGTCTAAATGTCTACACAAACGGGCGAGAAGAACCGCGGCCAACGGCGCAACGCCCCCGCGGCCTGCGCTATTCTTTCTTGCAGAAAACTTTGCGGAGGGAGCAGTATGGACAAGGGGCGCATGGAGGCCTTCAGCGATGGCGTGATCGCCATCATCATCACGATCATGGTGCTGGGGATCGAGGCACCCGGGGGGGCGTCGCTGCGGGACCTGCTGGGGCTGCTGCCCGCCGTCGCGGCATACTTCGTGAGCTTTGTGGGCGTGGGCACCTACTGGAACAACCACCATCACCTGCTCAAGCTCGTGCGCCACGTCGACGGGCGCATGCTCTGGGCAAACCTTGCGTTTCTCTTTGTGCTTTCGTTCTTCCCGCTGGCGACCGACTGGATGCAGAAGACCTCCTTCGCACCGCTGCCCACCACGTGCTACGTCGTGCTCAACATGCTCGTGTCGCTCACGTACATGAACCTCGAGCGCGTCATCCGCCACGCCATGGGGCGCGACTGCGGCGCCACCCCCAAGGAGGAGCTTGCGCGACGCGCCGTGGTGGAGAAGCGCTCGCTCCTGAAGGAGCGGCTCACCCTTGTGTTCGAGCTTGTCGGGCTCGTGCTGGCGCTGGCGCTGCCCAAGTCGCACCTCGCCCTCGTGGCGCTGGTCGTCGCATTTGCCTTCTGGATCGTGCCCGACCTGCGCATCGTGCGCCTGCTCGACTTCCTGGCTGAGGACGAGCCGGAGGAGTAGGCGCGGGCGAGCCCCACAGGGCCGGTGTCAAGGTAAAACCGCGCGAAGTGCCGTCGGCGTAAAGACTCGCGATAGACATAGGAAAGTTAACCGAAAGCGGCGTGGCGCATCATGCCCCTCACCCATTGGACCAGTGGAGAGGGGCACGGCATGACGCGCGACGCGATTGACTTCGAGAGCATCACGATCACGGACGACCTGATGTTTGGGACGGTGTTCTAGGACCCCGAGCTCTGCCGGGAACTGATCGAGATGATCCTTGGCATCGAGGTGCGGGAGCTCGAGCTTGTGCAGCGCCAGGCCTGGCTCGACGCGGGTCCGCTCTCGCGCGCGGGCATAGTGGACCTGCTAGTGCGGGACGCCGACGGCAACGAGTACGACATCGAGATGCAGAACGTCGCCACGCCGGACATCGTCTTCCGCGCGCGGAGGTACCTCTCGCTCGTCGACCTGAGCATGCTCGACCGCGGCCAGCGCTTTGAGGAGGCAGGCGGCGCGGTGGTGATCTTCATCTGCGCAAACGACCCGTTTGGGGACGGGTGGAAGCGCTACGAGTACCCCAGGCAATGCCGCGAGACCGGACGCCCGCTTGGCGACCGGACCAACATCGTGTTCGTGAACGCGAAGGGGACCAAGGGCGAGCTCGGTGACGGATTTGACGCGTTTCTCCCATACCTTTCGAACGATACTGTCATCAGGAGCGATTACGTCAGGCGCGTGAACGACGCGGTCCAAACCTACCGCGAC
>JBJEHP010000260.1:0-6466 GCA_051876145.1 Coriobacteriales bacterium
GTGCATCGAGCGTCGGGATGAAAAGCGCCTGACCTGCGGGAACTCCAGTGAGAGCAGCCGTCGCCCCCTGAGCCAAAAAGACAACGAGCGCAACCAGGCCTCCGAGAAGCATGCCGAGCCCCGTGACCGCGACGCTGCCCCACTGCTTGAACAGGCGCTGCGGGTACATGACGTAGAACGCGACCGCGGCGGCGTTGACGATGCCCCAGACAAGGCCCGGCACGGGCATGTTCAGGCTCCCAAGGTCGCCGCCCGTCGCGATGAGCACCGTGGCCGCAAGGGCACAGACGACGCCTGCCAGCTCGCGCGCATGTGGGCGGCGCCTCACGATGAAGCAGGTCGCCACAACGACGAACACCATGTTCAGGCCCTGCAGGACCGTCGCGGTGCCGGCGTTCGTGAAACCGATCGTCATGATGTAGGCGAACTGGTCGAGAAACAGCCCGAAGCTGCCGAACACGAGCAAGCGCGCGAGGGAGGCGCGGTCTGCGAGCAGGCGCGCAAGCTCGTGGCGCCACGTGGCCAAAAGGACGATGCCGAACAGGACCCCCGCGCCGAGCATGCGCACGACGGTGATGAACAGCGCCGATATCTCGTAGTGCGCGAACAGGAACTGGGCGCACGCGCCGGAAAAGCCCCACAGCGCCGCCCCAAGGACGGCACAGACCACGCCGAACCCGAAGCTAGCGCGCATCGTAGAAACCAAACGAACCGTGCTCGGGTGGAAGCGTCGCCTCGGCAAACGTCGAGACCTGCGGGAAGTAGGACAGCGGAAGCTCCTTCGCGTGCGCGGTGATCCTGCCCGTGCGGTTCTTGAGCACCTGCATGCCGCAGTGGTAGCAGGCAAGCCCGTTTTCGAGGGACTCGGGGCGCTTGGAGCGCTCGAGCGCGATGATCACGTCGGAGATGTCCGCCATGATCTCTGCGTTGGCAAAGCTCAGCATCTCCACGTCATCGGCCTCGACGCCGGGCTTCACGGACGATATGGCGAGCACCGGAGTCCGCAGATCGCGTCCAAGCTGCCGCAAGCCGAGGGTGTTCTTGAGGAGCATGAGGCGCCCGACCTCGTCGGAATCGTTCGCGAGGAGCTGGAGGTAGTCGATGATGATGACGGGCATGGTGCCACCGTACTTCTCTGACATGAGCTCTGCGGCGCTTCTGATGTCGGCCACGCTCGGCCTGCCCGTGCCCTCGGCAAGGCGCAGGTACGGCGCGATGTGCGACAGGTACCAGCGCGAGATCTCGATGACGCTTCCCGACTGCGCCCCGGTCCAGTTGGAGCGGCGCTGGCAGTCCAGGATCTCGTTGGGAGAGAGCGACTGCGCCCCGCGCTCGGGACGCTCGCGGTACAGGTAGCGCGCGACGCTCTTCGCGATGAGCTCGTTGGCACGCTGCACGACCGAGACGAACAAGACGGGTCGCCCCGCCTCCGCGATCTGGTCCGCGATCTGCAGGCACAAACTCGTCTTGCCCACGGTTGCCGCCGACCCGACGAGGTAGAGCCCCGGCATGAGCCCGCCCTCGAGCCACGAATCGAGTTTGGGAAAGCCCGTGGGCACGGGATGCACCGAGTCCTCATTGAAGCAGATGCCGCGCAGCACGTCGCCCGGGCCCTGCACGCGCAGGTGCCGCAGCGCCTCGTGGTAGCTGCCGAGCAGCTTTTCGCGCCGGCTCTGCAGCGCCTTGTCGTAGGCGCGCGCAATATCCACGCTGAACTGCACCGGCTCGATGCAGCGCGCCTCGGCGGCGTCTTTCGCCCCGCGGTGGTAGGAGTACTCGACCCCGTAGAGCCCCGCTTGCTTGAGCGCGAGCATGAAGCCCTCTTGGGCCTTGCGCCCCTCCGCGTCGCTGTCGAGCGCGGCAATGACCGTGCCGCGGTAGCCACGGCTCACGGCGGCCGCGACGACCTCCTCGTAATTGGTGCCGCACAGGGCAATTGCCGGCTTTCCCTCGTCGAGGATGGCGAGCGCGTCGAGCGGCCCTTCGACCACGTAGAAGGCGGGCGAGTCGAACGCGCTCGGGTTATAGAGGGGAAGCGAGCCGAGCTCGTCGGTGCTCGGGACGGTGTACTTTTCCTCGGCCGTGCCGGTGATGTCGCGGTCGACGTGGAAGTACTCGCTTCCCGCATACGGGATCACGAGCCGCTTGCGCTCGCGGTCGTAGCCGAGCCCCCATTTCTTAGCGGTGGACAGCGACACCCCGCGCGTCCGCAGGTACATGACGGCGTCCGCATCGCCGATCTGGGAACGCCAGCGCTCGAGCCGCTCCTGCTCGCGCTCCCTGCCGCAGGCGAGCGCGTCATCTTGCGCGTCCCCAGGCGCCTGGTCGAACCCCTCGTTCATCATGCGTATCCCATCTCGTCGATCTGTTGTTCGCTCATGCCAAAGTAGTGGCCCACCTCGTGGACCACCGTCCTGCGGATTTCCTCGATGACCGTCTCCTTGGAATCGGACAGACGCTCGTGTGGGCCCTTGAAGATTGTGATCGTGTCGGGGCAGTCGCCGAAGAACCCGTAGTCATCGCCGCGCTCGGCAAGCGAGATGCCCTCGTACAGGCCGAGCAGGTCGCCTTGCGGGGACTGTTCGGGCGTCGGCTCGTCCTCTGCGATGAACGCGACGTTTTCGAGCTCGTCCAAGAACCGGTCGGGAATGCTGTCGATGGCGTCGGCAATGGCGTCTTCGAACTCCTCGTCGGTAAGCTTCATGGCTGCCTTCCCTCCTTATGCGCCTGCCGAGGCTTCTCGCCGTCGCCGCCGTCGGTGCTCTCGCCGACCAACGCGTCGAGCGCGCAGGAAAGCGAGTCCAGCGAGCAATACCCGGCATTGGCAAGGTATGCAGAGCCCGCAAGCGGGCAAAACCTCGAATCGTCGACGAACGAGACGCCGTCGAACAGGGCGACCCTGAATCTGTTGGTCTCGTATTGAAACGAGACCAGGGCACGCGCGTCGAGCGCCGAGAGGTCCGACGTGCCGATGCCGAGGCCCTCGTACCACTCCGGAACGCTCGAGGCGCCCTGGTCATACAGGAACTCCTTGAGTTCTCCCGAGCCCGCGAACGGGTATGCCGGAATGTCGTAGCCCGCGCTGCGGGCGCGAAACACGAAGTAGCGGCTCGCACGGCCCACCACGAGGCGGTCTCCCAGCGCATCGGCCACGGCGGCGAGCTTCTCGCGCAGCTCGTCTGACTTCGCGCGCGCCGCAGGGTCCTCTGCCCCGCGTGCGACCTCCGCGACGATCGCCTGCATCTTGAGCTCGACTGCGCTCGGTATTCCGAAGAGCGAGCGACGCGACACGACAGGCGTGGGCGTCTTTCCCTGCGCGGCGGAAAGGAGCGCCTCGTTTATGCGGTCCCAGTCCTTCGGCATGCCGCTTCGTCCCGGAAAACGCTATTCCTCGACGCTGACCTGGCGGTACGTGATGCCGCAGGAGTCGAAGATCCGGCGCGATATCTGGTTTCCGAGCGTGCCGTCGTACTTGTTGTCCAGGTAGACAACCTCGCCGATGCCAACCTGCACGAGGATCTTCGCGCATTCGTGGCAGGGGAACAGCGTCACGTACACGGTGGCGTCTTTCATGTCCTTCAGCGAGCCGCGGTAGTTGAGGACGGCGTTGGCCTCGGCATGCACGACGTAGCTGTGCTTGTCGTTGAGGGGGTCGTCGTCGGTCCCCCACGGGAAGTCGTCGTCGTTGAGCGCCGAGGGCGTCCCGTTGTAGCCGACCGAGAGTATGCGGTGGTTCGTGTCGGCTATGCACGCGCCCACTTGCGTGTTCGGGTCCTTGCTCCTGAGCTGGGCCGCGATCGCGACCTTCATGAAGAACTCGTCCCACGTGATGACGTCGTCACGTTTATCGGGCATCGGTGTCCCTTTCTCGATGTTCGTAGCAGGTCGAAGCGCGACCTTCGCAGTTCACATGGTAAATGATAATACGTTCTCGCGCGGCGGAGCAGCCCCATGAGCTGCCCGTATTCCCTGTTCTGAAATTGATAGGGACAAATGCGTTGACTCCATCGTGCCGAAGTGCCACATGCTCTAGATGCGCGTGGGAAAGACGAAATGGCACGATACCCACGGCCCCTCGTGTCAAAATGAACCGATACCCACGGCCCCTCGTGTCAATGCGGGGACGCATGGCGGCACCCAGCCGCCCAGATGTTCAGGCAGCTCACACACCGATAATAGTTCGTGAATATCTCCACGAAATCGCTACAATAGCGCCGAGTCTCATACCTTCGAGGAGAGGAATTTCGTGGAGAAGTTTTTCAAGTTGAAAGAGAGCGGGACTGACGTCAAGACCGAGCTCACGGCTGGCGTCATCACGTTCCTTTCGATGGTCTACATCCTGGCCATCAACCCGTCCATTCTCTCAGGGTGCGGAATGGATGCGGGCGCCGTCTTTACCGCGACGGCCATCTCTGCCGCGGCGGCGACGTTGTTTATGGCGTTTTTCGCCAACTACCCCATCGCCCTTGCAAGCGGCATGGGCCTGAACGCCTACTTTTCCTACTCGGTGTGCGGCCAGATGGCTGCCGAGGGCATCAGCGACCCGTGGACAGTCGCCCTGGCGGCGGTCCTGGTCGAGGGCATCATCTTCATTCTGCTCTCGCTGAGCAAGTTCCGCGAGGCGCTGGTCAACGACGTCCCCACGAACCTCAAGCTCGGCATCAGCACCGGTATCGGCCTGTTCATCGTCATCGTCGGCCTGAAGGGCGCGGGCATCGTCGTGGCTGACCCCTCGACTATCCTCGCCATGGGCGACATCGCGACCCCATCCGTCGCACTCGCCTTCATCGGCCTCATCGCCGTGGCCGTCATGTATCACTACAAGGTCCCGGGCTACATCCTGTGGGGCATCCTGCTCACCTGGATCCTCGGCATGATCGCCCAGGCCTGCGGCTGGTACGTCGTCGACCCCGCCGCCGGCGCCAACTCGCTGTTCCCCGACTTCTCCAACGGAATCGGCATCAGCGCGCCGTATCTGTTCGCGTTCAACTTCGACTACATCAGCTCGCATCTGGTCGAGTTCGCGGTCATCGTCTTCGCGTTCCTGTTCGTCGACCTCTTCGACACCGCCGGAACCGTCATCGGCGTCGCCAACAAGGGCGGCATGCTCGACGAGAACGGCAACCTGCCGCGCGCCAAGCAGGTGCTGCTCGCCGACGCCGTGGGCACGGTCGTGGGCTCTTGCCTCGGCACCAGCACGGTGACGAGCTTCGTCGAGTCGAGCGCCGGCGTTGCCGCAGGCGGCCGCACGGGCCTCGCGTCCGTGGCCACCGGCGTGCTGTTCCTCGTCGCGCTCGTGCTCGCGCCGATCTTCCTCGCCATCCCGAGCTTTGCCACGACGCCCGCGCTCGTGTTCGTCGGCTTCCTGATGATGTCGTCGGTCAAGGACATGGACTGGTCCGAGGACTCCGCTGCCGCAGTTGGCGGCTTCCTCGCGATCATCATGATGCCGTTCACCTACTCCATCGCAAACGGCATCATGTTCGGCATCCTGGCCTTCGTCGTGATCCGCATCTTCCAGGGCCGCGTCAAGGAGGTCCACTGGGTCATGTGGGTATCGACCGCGCTGTTCGTGTTGCGTATCATCACGCTCGTCGTCTAGACAGCACGCGACAGATACCTGCCACGCAAGAGAAAGGGGATGGCCGAAAGCTCGGTCATCCCCTTTTTACGTGTATCATCGATTCGCTTTGTATTTAGCGGAGGCTCATATGGATGACAAGAATCAAGAAACCCGGCAGGACCCGAAACCGCGGGCACGCGCCCTGCTGCCCATTGCGATCTTTCTGGTGCTCTACCTGGGAAGTGGCGTCTACTTCGAGTACATCGCCCCACAAGACGGACAGATGGGCTTCTACGTCATCTCGGTGGTCGTCGCGTTTGCCATCGCCTTGATCGTGGCGTTCTGCCAGAACCGCCGCGTCAGCTTCGACGAGAAGATTCACTTCTGCGCCCAGGGCATCGGCGACGACAACATCACCATCATGCTGTTCATCTTCCTCATGGCGGGCGCATTCTCGGGCATCGCGAGCGCCGCCGGCGGCGTCGAGAGCACGGCCAACATGCTGCTCAACGTCATCCCCGGGAGTCTTGCCGTGCCCGGCATCTTCGTGATCGCGTGCATCATCTCCATGGCCATGGGCACAAGCGTCGGAACGATCACCGTGCTCGTGCCCATAGCAGTCTCGGTCGCCGGGTCCGCCGACCTCAACCTCCCCCTGTGCGTCGGCACCGTCATCGGCGGCGCGATGTTCGGCGACAACCTCTCGTTCATCAGCGACACGACCATCGCCGCGACGCGCACGCAGGGCGTGGAGATGAGAGAGAAGTTCAAGGCGAACTTCGCCATCGCGCTGCCCGCGGCGCTGGCGACGCTCGTCGTGCTCGTCATCGCGGCGCTGACGAGCGGGGCTCCGCAGCTCGAGCACCACGACTTCAACCTCATCCAGGCGCTTCCCTACCTGAT
>JBJEHP010000261.1:0-1720 GCA_051876145.1 Coriobacteriales bacterium
CCACTCCGACGTCATGGGCGCCCGCGATACGGGTTGGCTGCTCTTCTTTGCCGAAGACGCCCAGGAAGCCTACGACAACACGATGATCGCGATTCGCACCGCCGAGGACAAAGACGTGCAGCTGCCCGTCATGACCACGCTCGACGGCTTTATCACCACACACGCCATGGAGCGTGCCGAGCTCATGAACGACGAGACGGCCAAGGAGTTCTTGGGCGAGCGCACGCCGTTGTTCCCGCTGCTCGACACCGACAACCCCATCGCCGCGGGCATGTTCGCCGACCAAGACAGCTACTTCGAGCTGCACAAGGCGCTGCGCGATGCCGTGACGGCCTCCAAGCCCGTCATCAAGCGCATCGGCGACGAGTGGGCAGAGCTCTCCGGCCGTCCGTTCGACTTCGTCGACGCGTGGGGCTGCGACGATGCGGACTACATCATCGTCGTGCTCGGCTCTGCCGCTGGCAACGCGCGCCATCAGGCGCGCCTGCTGCGCGAGAAGGGCGTCAAGGCGGGCGTTGCGCGCATCCGCGTCTTCCGCCCGTTCCCGTACGAGGAACTCGTCGCGGCGCTGCACGGCGCGAAGGCCGTTGCCGTCCTCGACCGTTCCGAGAACTTCGGCGGCGAGTACGGCCCCGTCGGTCTCGAGGTCGCGACCGCGCTCTACAACGCCAAGGAGAACATCCCTCTCAAGAACTACATGTTCGGCCTGGGCGGCCACGATGTCACGCTCGAGCAGATGGAGCAGGTCTACGAGGACCTGGAAAAGCTCGCGGCGGGCACCATCGACGGTTCCATCGAATACCTTGGAAACAGATAAGGAGGGGAGGAAACGATGGCAAATCTCAAAGAACTCTCCGCTCTTCCCGAGCGCCTCGCCGGCGGTCACCGTCTGTGCGGCGGCTGCGGTGCGTCTATCTGCGTCCGCCAGGTGCTGATGGGCGCGGGCGACGCCGACGTCGTGTGCAGCAGCGCGACGGGCTGCCTGGAGGTGTCCACGACGGTCTACCCGTATTCTTCCTGGAAGACCCCGTTTATCCACAACGCGTTCGCGAACAGCGCCGCGACCATGTCCGGCGTCGAGGCAGCCTACAACGGCCTGAAGCGCGCCGGCAAGATCCCCGTCGACAAGGAGATCAAGTTTTGCGCCTTTGGCGGCGACGGCGGCACCTACGACATCGGTCTGCAGAGCCTCTCCGGCGCCATGGAGCGCGGGCACAACATGGTGTACGTGTGCTACGACAACGGCGCGTACATGAACACGGGCATCCAGCGCTCGTCTGCGACCCCGCACGGCGCGTGGGCGACGACCTCTGAGGTCGGTTCCGTGCAGCAGGGCAAGCAGCAGCGCCGCAAGGACCTAACCAGCATCATGGCCGCGCATCACATCCCCTATGTGGCGCAGGCATCCATCTCCAACTGGCGCGACCTCGTCAATAAGGCGGAGAAGGCCTTCAACACCGACGGCCCCGCTTTCATCGACGTCATGGCACCGTGCCCCCGTGGATGGCGCATCAAGTCAGACGAGACCGTCGAGATTGCGCGCCTTGCCGTCGAGACGGGTTTCTGGCCGCTGTTCGAGATCGACCACGGCGTGTGGAAGATGACGCCGGTGCGTGGCGAGCGCAAGCCGCTGACTGAGTTCCTCAAACCGCAGGGTCGCTTCAAACACCTGTTCAAGCCGGGCCACGAGCCGTTGCTCGAGCAGCTTCAGCAGGAATGC
>JBJEHP010000262.1:0-6458 GCA_051876145.1 Coriobacteriales bacterium
TAACGGTCCAAGCAGCGAATAGAGATTATACACGTTTTCGCTTCCGTGTCCAGAAAAAACTGGGGTGGGTGAAGGGACTCGAACCCTCGACCTCCAGAGCCACAATCTGGCGCCCTAGCCAACTGGGCGACACCCACCATAGCCTTCTCAGGTACGTCCAACCTAGCAGACGCAAGGCGGAATTATAGAGTAAAACTTCTCACGAGACAAACCCTTTTTGAACAATTCTTTTGGACATGCCGACATACGCCCTTGTACAGTTTATTCTCCCAACGATATAGTTAGTGCAGAAGAATAAACTGCAAGAGAGAAACGCGAGTCCACCGTGCCACCGATCAGCAACATCCAGCTTCACCACAGACTGATGCGCGCGTCGCATCTTCTCCGCCATGGCCACGGAGAGCCCGAGCTGAAGGTCGCGCCAGGACAGCGTCGCGTTCTCACGAACCTTTTCGAGAACAACGGCGCGCTCCCCCAGCAAACGCTGCTCGAGCTGCTCGGCATTGCTCCCGCCACGCTTTCCGAGGCGCTCGGCAAGCTCGAGTCCCGCGGCATGATCGTCCGCGAGAAATCGGTCAAGGACAAACGCGCCGTCATCGTCCGCCTCACCGAGGCAGGCTCCGAGCAGGCCAAGAACATCTTGTCCGTCGACAAGGCAGTCGCGGCGGAGGTCTTCGCGCCCCTCGACGCAGATGAAAGGAGGGCGCTCGCAGGCGCCCTCCAAAAGATTCTCGATGCATGGAATGCCAACAGCTAGCACAAATAGCTAGCAGATTCGCGGAAGCTGCTCTCCCACGAGCATGTCGAGGATGCGCTCGCTGCCAAAACCCGTGCGCAGGTAGACGTGCCCGTCACCCTCGATGACCTCGCCGATTATCGCGGCGTCCGTGCCATACTTGTTGCCGCGCATCGCCGCAAGCGCCGCATCGGCAGCGCTCGGGTCGACCACGCATATCATCTTGCCCTCGTTTGCCACCTGGAACACGTCGTAGCCGAGCATCTCGCATGCGCCGCGGACCTGGTCGTGTACCGGCACGGCGTCCTCCTCGATGCGGATGCTGCACCCGGACGCCTCGGCGAACTCGTTGAGCGTGGACGCCACGCCCCCGCGCGTCGGGTCGCGAAACGCGCGCACCGTACCTGCCGGGCAGGCATCGAGCACCTCGGCGATGAGATGGTTGAGCGGAGCGGCGTCGCTTTGTACGGTCGTGGAGAAGCTCAGCTCCTCGCGCGTCGAGATAATCGCGATACCGTGATCGCCGATAGCGCCGCTGACCAGCACTTTATCGCCGGGCTTGATGTTGACCGCCGAAAGGTCGATGCCATCGCGCAGCACACCGACGCCTGCCGTGTTGATGTAGACGCCGTCGCCGTGTCCGCGGTTGACTACCTTGGTGTCTCCGGTGACGATCTCGACTCCTGCCTCCTTGGCCGTCTTCGCCATGGACGCGCAGATTTTCTTCAGGTTCTCGAGCGGGTAGCCCTCCTCGAGCACGAAACCGCACGAGAGGTACTTGGGGACGGCGCCGCTCGTGGCGACGTCGTTGACCGTTCCGCACACCGCCAGATGCCCGATGTCGCCGCCGGGGAAGAAATGCGGCGTGACGACGAACGTGTCGGTCGAGAAGGCGATGCGATTCGTCGGAATGTCCAGCGACGCCGCGTCATCCGCACGCTTGAGCGTCTCGCCCGCGTACGCGTCGAAGAAAAGACCCTCGATGATGTCGCGCATCATCGTGCCGCCGCTGCCATGCGACATCAGTACCGTATCAGTTGTCTGCATTCTCTTGCCTCGCTACTTCATATCTTCGAACTTGGAGAAATCGATGTTGCCCATTCCGGGGATGCGCATCTTGCGACGGCGCTTGCCCTTCTTCCCCTTGCTCTGGGCGTTGAACGCGGTCATGACCTTCTTGACCTGCTTGCGTGTCTCGTTGAAGCGCTTGATCAGCTGGTTGACCTGCGTGACCGACATGCCGCTGCCGCGGGCGATGCGCGCGCGGCGCGAGCCGTTGAGCATGTTCGGCTTGGAGCGCTCCTCGGGCGTCATCGAGTTGATGATCGCCTCGATGCGGTCGAGCTCGCCTTCGTCGACGTTGCCGTCTGCCAGCGCCTTGTTGCCTCCGGGCAGCGCCGAGACGAGCGAGCCGAGGCCGCCCATCTTGCGCGTCTGCTTGATGATGTCGAGGAAGTCGTTGAAGTCGAACTGCGCGCGCGCAAGACGCTCCGCTTCGGCCCTCTCGATTTCCTTGTCCTGTACCTCGATGGCGCGCTCGATGACGGAGACGACGTCGCCCATGCCGAGGATGCGCTTTGCCATGCGGTCGGGGTGGAAGACCTCGAGCGTGTCGGCCTTCTCGCCCGCGCTGATGAACACGATGGGCTTGCCGGTGACCTCGCGGATGGACAGCGCGCCGCCGCCGCGGGCGTCGCCGTCCATCTTGGTCATGATGACGCCGTCGAAATCGACCTGACGCGCGAACTCGGAGACGACGTTCACGACGTCTTGGCCGGTCATTGCATCGACGACCATGAAGATCTGGTCGGGCTTTACGGCGTCGCGGATTGCGACCGCCTCGTCCATCATGTCCTGGTCGACGTGCAGACGGCCCGCCGTGTCGACAATCACGACGTCGCGCATGTTGTCGATGGCGTCTTGGACCGCGCCCTTCGCGATCTCGACGGGGTGCTGGCCGTCGCCACGGTACACACGGACGCCCTGCTCATCGCCGAGTGTCTGCAGCTGGTCGGCCGCAGCCGGGCGATACACGTCACATGCGGCGAGCAGCGGGACGTGCCCCTTCTTCTTGAGGCGGTAGGCAAGTTTAGATGCGGCGGTCGTCTTGCCCGAGCCCTGCAGGCCGACGAGCATGATGACGCTCGGGATCTTGCTCCCCAGGTGCAGCTCGGTCGTCTCGCCGCCCAGCAGCGCCTGCATCTCCTCGAGGACAATCTTCACGACGTTTTGGCCAGGCGTGAGCGAATCCATGACGTCTGCGGTCATGCAGCGCTCTTTGACCTGGCGGCAGAACTTCTTGACGACCTTGAAGTTGACGTCTGCCTCGAGCAGCGCCATCCGGATTTCCTTGATGCCGGCGTCGATATCTTCTTCGGTCAGCTTTCCCTTCGAGCGAAACCCGGAGAAAACGTTTTGGAGCTTATCAGATAGATTGTCGAACATATGTGCACTCTCCTACGAGAACCAACGGCGCATCTTCTGGCGGAACGTCTCTTTTTCCTGCGGCTCTTCCTCGGGCTCAGGCTCGGACTCGGGCTCGGGGACCGCTGCAGGCTCGGGCTCGATTTCGGGCTCGGTTTCGACAGCGGCATCGTCTTCGGGTGCCTGCGCTGCCGCAAGAGCCTCTGCGGCGAGCGCTTCCTCGTCGGCTTCGGAGAGGACGGCCGGCTCGGGCTCGGGCTCGGGCTCGGGCTCCGGCGCTGGTTCAGGTACCGGTGCAGGCTCGGGCTCCTCTGCAGGCTCCTGCTCCTCACGCGGCTCTTCGACAGCCGGCTCCAGCAGCTCCTCGTCTTCGTGTTCTTCGGCATCCTCATGAGCGGCTTCCTCACCGCGCATGTCGCCGAACAACGCCTCGGCATAGTCGTGGGCGACGAACGGCTCGAGGTCCTCGATGCCCTCGCCCACGCCGACGCGGCAGATGGGAAGCCCCAGCTCGTGGCTGATAGCGACGGCGATGCCGCCTTTTGCCGTGCCGTCGAGCTTCGTCATGATGACGCCGTCGAGGCTGAGCGCCTTGTTGAACTCGCGCGCCTGCTGAAGTCCGTTTTGGCCAGTCGTGGCGTCGATGACGAGGACGGTCTTCACGTCGATGTCCGCGCGCTTGCGCGTGACGTTGACGACTTTCTGCAGCTCGCGCATGAGCTCGTCGCTCGTATGCAGGCGCCCCGAAGTGTCGATTAGGACGAGGTCGCTTTGCAGCTGCTCTGCGCGCTCCATGACGTCGTAGCACACGCTCGCAGGGTCGGCGCCGCGCTCGCGCTTGATGACCTCGACGCCGCTGCGCTCTCCCCAGACGTCGAGCTGCTCGATCGCAGCCGCGCGGAAGGTGTCGGCAGAACCGATGAGGACCTTGCGCCCAGCCGCGGACGCCTGATAAGCGAGTTTGCCAACCGTCGTCGTCTTGCCCGCGCCGTTGACGCCGACGAAAAGCACGCAGACCGGGTTGAGCCTGAACGGGTCGTTGTCCGTCGGTGCGAACAGGTCCTCGATCTCGTCTGCGAGAAGGTCGAGAACGGCATATGCATCGGGAAGCGCCTTGCGCGTCGCCTGCTCGCGGAGGTTCTCGACGACCTGATCGGCTGCCGGCCCTCCCAGGTCGCTCAAGATGAGCGTTTCTTCCAAATCGTCCCAAAACTCCTCGTCGAGCTTGGGACCGCGTCTGAAGATGATGTTCATCCGCTCGCTGAAGCGCGTACGGCTGCGCTTGATTCGATCTCTAAATGCCATATACAGCAAACTCCCGTGTAGCCAAAATTGCACCAGGATATTCTATACCGCATCGCATACGGCCCGTGCAGGCGTTATGCAGCCGTTGCGCGCGAACGGGCGCCGCTACAGAACAGATGCCGGGAAATAAGGGCAATCCTGGCGAAGACACTGCGGATTAGCTTTGTAATACGAACATACAATCTGCCCCGGGAGCTCCATCTGGACACCGGTTGCCTCCGCAATGAAAGGCACGGCAGTCGTGATGGCGGTGAAGCACGTGCGCTTGCAGCAGCGCGGGCCGCCGAGCTCGGCGAGGTTCGCAAGTATTTCCGAGGTCAGACGCTGGCAGAGAGCCCACGGCTCGCGCGTCATGGGCGTCGCCCCGACGATGATGCTCATCGCCTGCCCCGAGCTCGTCGCAGCGCCGCACACGCCCCAAAAGCCGCAGGTGCCTCCGGGGATGTCGAGGCTGCGAGTCTTGAGCTCGGCGAGCGCCTCTCCCCGGTCGAGCTCGCCTCCCGCGTTTGCATATGCCGCAAGCAGCGCAGCGCCGGCGAGCGTGTGGTGCTCGGGGCCGTTGGGATAGATCCTGGCATCGTCCATCGCCTGCATCGCGATCTCGATGGGATTGGCCGACGTGGTGTGCAGGCATACGTCCATAATGCAGTCCACGCCACCGTCACGATGGCAGCTGTCGCACACGTAGTGGCCGTCCTCGCAGATGCTGTGGCCCAGCTCGCGCTTGCCGCAGGTGACGCACGTCATCTCGCGTGCATCACGGTAATACACGAGCGGTTTCCCACAGATTGCGCAGTTTCCCTTCCCAACGCCCACGAATGAATCTCCTCGCACTCAAAAAAATGAAACGATACCCACGGCCCCTCGGGCCAACATGACACGATACCCACGGCCCCTCGTGTCAAAAACGGAGGCTAGCGGATGAAGTTGGTGTTCGGCTTCTCGAGCTTGACGGGCTGCTCGACGCCGTTTTGCCTGCCCGCCTCGATGCTCTTGAGCAGCCATGCCATGTTGCGGCCCAAGGTGTGCATGATGTGCACGCCCTCCTCGTCCTTCAAGACGTCTTCGGGCTTGCTGCCGTGGACCATCGGCCAATAGCACGAACTTACAAGCGGCATCTCGGTGTAGGTGAGGTACTTCTGCAGCACTTCGAGCGTCGCCGTGGTGCCCGCCCTGCGCGCAGATGTCACCGCCGCGCCCGGCTTGTACCGAAACGCCTCGGAATAGCCCGAGCACAGGCGGTCGAGAAACGCCTTGATCTCTCCCGAGGGACCGGCGTAGTACACCGGCGAGCCGATGACCAGGCCATCTGCCTGGGCACCCTTCTCGCCGACTTCCTTTACGAGCGCATCTACCTTCCCCTTCAAGACGTCGACGCCGATGTGCACGATCTCGGACTCGATGCCGGCCTCGGCAAGCGACTCACCCACCAGCGAGAGCGCCGTGTACGTGCAGCCCTGCTCCTTGCGGCTGCCATTGAGCATGAGTACTTTCATGTAGTTTCTCCTTCGGATACGAATGGCTTTGTAAAATATAGCCTCGCGAGAACAAAACAGAAAGGAATTCCCGTGAAAGCAAAATTCATCCACCGTTGCACGCATGTGCTCGACAAGCAGGCGAGTATCGCGTTCTACGAGCAGGCCCTCGGCATGCACGTCGTGCGCGAGATGGGGCCCGACGACGGCTCCTGGACCAACACGTACCTTGCAAACGACGAGGCGCCGTTCGAGATCGAGCTCACGTGGAACAACGGGCGTACCGAGCCCTACGAAAACGGTGGCAGGGACACGCACATCGCTTTCGAAGTCGACGACTACGATGCTGCGCATGAACTTCACGAGAAGATGGGCTGCATCATCTTCGAGAACCCGCGCATGAACCTGTATTTCATCGCCGATCCCGATGGGCAGTGGATTGAGATTCTCCCCGCAAAGTAGCGATGCCCAATAGATGTTGCCCATATGAAAACAACGTCCCGCGGCAAGCATCTACA
>JBJEHP010000263.1:0-25637 GCA_051876145.1 Coriobacteriales bacterium
GAAGACGGGCCTCTGGCTCATTTCCCGTCTTTTACACCACTATATGGACGTCATCGTGGGATGGTTCTGAGGAACACATGTTCATCAAGTTGGGGTAACTCGAGTTTGCATGCGCGCCCTTCGGTGGTACCGCGGGGCGCGTACGGTCGATTCCGCGCCATGGCGGGCGGCCATTGACGGCGCGGTGTGCCAATCAGCCACTGGCGACGCGCGGTGGCGCGATTTCAGCCATCAACGGGATGGCATGCCAAACGACCACCGGCGGCACGCGGTGGCGCGAAACCAGCCATCAGCGGCACGCGGTGGCGTGAAATCCGCCGCGCAATCACTCGTCGGTGAAGTTCTCGACAAAATCGATGAGCTCTTGGTGCGAGTGGATGTCGAGTTTCTGGTAGATGTGCTTGACGTGCGTTTTGACCGTGTTCTTGCTCACGACCAGTTTTTCCTGGATAAACGCGCTGTTGCGTCCTTTTGCGAGCATCGTGAAGACCTCGGTCTCCTTGGGCGTGAGGCCGCAGCGCCCGCCGATGGCCTCGCAGCGTCGGTCGATCAGCGAGACGTCGTCTTGCGCCTGGGCCTCGAAGACCTTGGGGGACAGCTCGACCTCCTTGAGCGGGACCAGGTCGTGGATCGTCTCGTCAAAGCTGAAGAAATGCAGCACGAACATATCGTAAGCGCAGAAGAGCAGCACGAAGACGCATGTGACCACCGAGACACCGAGGCTAGTGGTCTGCGAGAGCCAGTTCGTGAGGTTGCCGACCTGCGCGCCGACGGTGACGCCCAGGCTGATGATTCCGCGGCCCCAGCCGATGACGGGAATCGCGTCGAGCGGGTTTTTGCAGGCGACGGAGATGAGCACGATCCAGCTCACCATCTCGAAGACGATGTACCCGCTCCCGATAATCGCGTTGGGGACGCGGCTTGCGCCGGTCTCGAACAGCAGGACGCTCAAGAAGCCGGCGATGATCATAATCGCGCTGATGCGCACGAGCACGTCGGCGGGGAAGGGCTTCTTCAGCATGAGCACCCCCACGTACAAGAACAAGATGACCGCAAACGCGATGGCGTATGACGAAGGCGTGCCGTCGGCATCTCCCAGGCGCAGGCTGTAGCCGAGCGCGAGCGCGAAGAGCAGCAGGCACCAGAACAGCTTTGCCGAAAGCGGCAGAAACGTGTTGGGACGCGTGACCTCCACGTCCTGCGGCGCGTCGGATTGCGCCTGGTGGTCGAACACGGTCTTTGCCATGGGAATCGTCAGGCAGGCGGCGGCTGCCACGAGCAGGTACGAGAGCACGATATTGACGAGCGGTGGGAGCAGGTAGACGAGCGCGCCCAGCACGCACGACGTGAGAAACCCGTGCACGAGCGCCCGACGCCACAGCCGCTGCTCCATTCGGCTCAGCGCGACGGCGACCAGCATGAAGGCGAAGGTCCGCGCGATGCTGCTCAGCGAGGCGCACACGTACACGGCGGGTGCGAAGCCGTTGGCGATGCCCAGGTTCGTGCCCACGCATCCCACCACGAAACACGCGATCATCAGGGCGAACAGCACGTTGGGGCTGACCCACTTGGGCCGCGTTCGCGCCACGAGTGCGACTGCGAGCGCAAAGAAGGAGCCTGCGAGCGTGCAGACGTCGCGGGCATGCGGCGCCACGTCGTCAAGCACATCGAACACATGGAGATTGAGGATGGGCGCAACCACCAACAGCAGGCACAGGGCAAGCCCGCACATGACGGCTTTCCTGCGCTGGGTGAGCTGCGTCTGCGGCAGCGAGATCTTCAGATTCGTAGCGATGAGAGACTCCATTCACACTTTGAACTAGTCGCTTCGCACGATTATAGGGTATGCCCCCAGGGTATGCGCCCCATCGCCTCGATGGACGGCACAAGCCTTCTCACCTCACATTCTACCTGCGGAAACGTGAATATCCCCTCGCTGGGGTGACGCGCGTTTTGGCTTGTTTTGGCATTTTGTCCGATGGATTGGCGGCATTAGGAGCGCCATCCAATGGATTGGAAGGAGAGGGTATGAAGGAAGAGAAGGGCGGCTTCTCGCGCCGTTCCTTTTTGAGGGGCGTTGGCGCCCTGGGCGCCGCGGGCGTGTTCGGTGCATTGGGTGGCACCGGAGTCGCAAACGCCGTCGAGGTCGTCGACCCCAAGGGCAACGCGACAACTGACTACGTGAAGACCAAGACGGGATACCCCACCGAGAATCCCGGCTGGCTCGGCGAGCCCCCGCAGATCGACGAGAGCCTCATTACCGAGACCATCGACACCGAGGTGCTGGTCGTCGGGTACGCGACGGGCGGCATGCCGGCAGTCGCGGCTGCGGTCGAAGAGGGCGCGAAGGTCTACGTCATCGACCGTCAGGCAAAGCCGTACCGCATGAAGGAAGACATCGGCTCGGTGGACAGCCAGATGCAGAAGGACTACTACGCCAAGCACCCCAAGTTCAAGATCGACCACAAGACCATCCTCGAGGAGATCGTTCGCTATGCGAACGGCTACGTCAACTACGACCTGGTCAAGGTGTGGATCGAGGAATCCGGCGCATATGTCGACTGGTACAAGGGCGTGCTCGAGTCCACCAACCAGTACCATCTCGAGTACGAGGCGGGCCTCGGCACCGAAGACGGCCAGCGTGACCGCGCGTTTGCCACGGGCCACAGCCCCCAGAAAAACGACGACAAGGCCAAGGACCTCCCCTCGGTCGAGGAGATCTTCAAGAGCTACATCGACTCCTTCGGACTTGCCGAGTTCCGCTTTGGCGCGTTTTTCGAGAAGCTCGAGCAGGACGAGAACGGCCGCGTCACCGGCGCCATCGCGCGCGACGAGAAGACCGACACGTACTTCCGCGTCAACGCGAGCAAGGGCGTCATCTTGGCGACGGGCGGGTACTCCACCGACGTCGACATGATGCGCGCGCTGCAGCCCGAGGTCCTGAACGTCAAGGTGGCCGTCGACGGCAGCGGTAACCCGTCGTCGTCGCAGGGCATCAAGGCCGCCATGTGGGTCGGGGCACGCAAGGACCCGGTCGGCACCTCGATGCTGTTCAACCGCGCCTGCTGCAGGCCCGACGCGACTACCGGCTACGGCACGCCGGGCCGCTGGTTCTGGTTTGGCGAGCAGCCCAACCTCAAGGTCAACCTCAAGGGCAAGCGCTTCTGCAACGAGTCCGGCCCCTACGACTACATGCTGCATTCCGCCTATATGCAGCCCCAGCACACCTACTGCACCATCTGGGACAAGAACCACCAGAAGTACGCCGAGCAGTTCGACGAGGTCGGCTGCTGCAGGCTCTTCCCCTTCCCCAACGGCGCGAAGAACAACATCCCCATGGCAACCGTCGAGGGCATGATCGACAAGCTCGTCGACGAGGGCTACGTCGTCAAGGCGGACACGCTCGAGGAGCTGGCGCAGGGCCTTGGCCTTCCCGTCGACGCGTTTGTGGAGCAGGTCAACACCTACAACGGCTACTGCAAGAAGAAGCATGACCCCGATTACTACAAGGAGCCGCACCGCCTGACCCCGGTCGACACCGCTCCCTTCTATGGGGCGCGCACCGGCGCCTGGCACCTGACCACGCTCGACGGCGTCATGATCGACCCCGACATGCGCGTGCTCGACCAGAACAACGAGCCCATCCCCGGCCTGTTCGCCACGGGCGACTGCTCGGGCGGCTTCTTCTCCACGTCGTACCCGAACCTCGCAACGGGCCTTGCCTGCGGTCGCACCATGACCTTCGGCCGCCATGCGGGCAAGTACGTCGCAACCCACTAAAGAGAGGAGGAAAACATGAGCGAAGACATCAAGATGGAAGACAACACGGAAAACGCCCCGCTCGACGCCGCGTCGCAGGATGAGGCCACGAGCACCGGGAAGAAGATTTCCAACAAGTTCAAGAAGCACAAGGCGCTGTCCATCGTCGGCATCGTCGTCGTGGTGCTGGTCATCGCCGGCATCGGCGCTTTTGCCTGGCATAACACGCCGGGCTTTTGCGGCACCGTCTGCCACGACACGATGAACTACTACTCGACGAGCTACGCCAACGACCCGACGACGCTCGCGTACCAGCACGGGCACATCACGGGCAAGGGCGCCGACACGCTGCGCGACGGCGTCGCCGACAAGAACAACGCCTGCCTGGACTGCCACCCCGCATCCACGGGCGAGCAGATCAAGGAAGTCGGCATGACCATCGACGGCGACTACACCATCGACACGGATGGCAAGCTGGTCATCGAAGGCGGCCATTACAACGCCGACAAGGAGTTCTGCCTGCAGTGCCATGACTACGACAAGGTCATCCAGGCGACTGCCAACTACAACGGCGGCAAGCACGACGGCGCGAGCGGCACGTTCAACCCGCACGCGTCTCACCAGGGCGACCTGGAGTGCGGCACCTGCCACAGCGTCCACGGCACCTCCAAGCTGTACTGCACCTCCTGCCACAATGCAGAGGTCCCCGAAGGCTGGGAGACCATGGCCGATTCCCAGTAGGGAAGGCAACGCACCATACGGCACGACTTGGGATGGCGGCTTGGCGTACTAGCCGCCATCTCGTTTTTTTGCGGGGCGTCACGTCAGGGCGGCTTCGCGCGAGAAAGGGAACACACTCGTCATGAACTTGGTTGGAATGATCGGCCTGCTCGCGGCATTTGCCGGGGCGTGCCTCAGCGTTGTGAGCCTGGCCTGCGGACATGCGCTCAGGGGCAAGCCCGTGGCCGAGACGCTGAGCTGGGGCGGTCGCATCGCGGCGCTCGTTGCCTTTGCGGGCTTGAGCGTCTCGTGCGCCGTGTTGGTGTGGTGCTTTCTCACAGATGACGTCGGGATCCAGTACGTGCTCGACAACCATGTGAGCAGCACCGGTGCCTGGGGCGTGTTCTACCGGGTGAGCGGCCTGTGGGCGGGGCGCGAGGGTTCGCTGCTGCTCTGGGCGTGGCTCATCGGATTGTTCGGGACGCTCGTGACCATGCGCCGCATGGCAAAGGCCGAGCCGCTCGACAACATCGCCGTGCTCGTCATCCAGCTCGTGCTCGTCGCCTTTGCGGGGATTATGCTCTTCTCCGCGGAGAACACGCCGTTCACGGCGACGGACCCGATCTACTTCAACGCCGACGGCACGCTCACTTCCGCCGCGCAGCTACTCGGCATGAACAGCCTGCTGCAGCATTGGGCGATGGCCATTCACCCGCCGATGCTCTTCTTGGGCTATGCGGGGCTGACGGTGCCGTTTGCCTACGCGATCGCCACCTGCGTCGTTGGCAGCAGCGACAGCCAATGGGTGCTTTGCAGCGAGCGCTATGCTCTGGCGGCGTGGATGTTTTTGACCCTCGGCATCGGACTGGGCGCCGTGTGGGCGTACGTGGTCTTGGGCTGGGGCGGCTACTGGGGCTGGGACCCCGTCGAAAACGCGTCGCTTCTGTCGTGGCTGGTCTGCGTCGCCCTCATCCACAGCTTCACCGTCTACAAGAGGCGTGGCGTGTTCAAGTGCTGGGCGGTCATGAGCGCGTGCCTGGCGTTCGCGTTTTGCATCGTGGGCACCTTCATCAGCAGGAGCGGCATCGTGCAGTCCGTGCACGCCTTCGAAGGCGATGCCGTGAGCACCGCGCTGTTCGGGACGCTCATCGTGGCGAGCATCCTCGCGGGTGCGGTCGGGTGCCTGGTGCGGAAGGCAAGCTTCGCGCCCGAGGCGGGTGCTCCCGAGGCGGAGAGCATGGTGAGCAGGCACGGGGCGTACTTCGTCAACAACGTCTTCATGATCTTGATGGCGTGCGCGCTCGCGTATTTGACCGTCGCCCAGGCGCTGCCGACGTGGCTGCCTTTAGGCGGACACAGCATTCCCGCCGGTACCTACGAGGCCATTGCCCGTCCCGTCGGCGTGGTCTACCTGCTCATGATGGCGGTGTGCCCGCTTCTGGGGTGGTACAAGACGGACCCGAAGGCGTTCGTGCGCAAGGCGCGCGTCCCCGCCGTGTGCGCGGCGGTGCTGTTTGCGATTCTGGCCCTCTACTGGGGCAGCGTGCTGCTACCCGCGTATGACGGCATCGTCTCGGCGGCGGACGAGCATGCCGAGCTGGTCTTGGAGCAGGGGCCCGCGTGGTATTACAACGGTCTGGCGCTTATCGCGTTTCTCGTGGCCTCGCTGCTCATCTTCAACAGCTGCTACCAGCTGACCCGCGTGGTGCGGGCGTCGGGCAGAAGCGTCGTCTCGCGCCTGGGCAGCTGCATCAGCCATCTGGCAGTTGGCATCATCCTCATCGGGCTGGTGGGAAGCGCGATGTACGTGACCGAGGCAAACGGTTACCTCCCGTACGACGAGCAGACCAACACCAGCAGCGAGCGCTTTTCGATCGACGCCTACGAGCTCGAGCTGGCTAATGCGCATGCGGGCATGGCGGACAACCTCAAGGATGTCGAGTACGCCGTCGACCTGGACGTGTATCGCGACGGGGCGCGCATCGAGCAGGTGCGGCCCGCGATTACGCTCGTCGCGGCGACCCAGCAGCAAAAGTACACGGCGGGCGTCGTTGGGCTGCCGCTCGAGGACGTGTTCGTGGTGTATCGCGGTGCCGGCATGGACAATGCGGGCCTTCACCTCGACGTCCGTGTGAACCGGCTCATCTCGTTCGTGTGGGTGGGCATGGTGTTCTTGGTTGCGGGCATGTTCTTGACCATTCTGGGTCCGCGGGAGGCGCCCGTGCGACGGGGGTGACGGCGCGTTCGGGATGCGTGGCGCCGCGGGGCGCGTGGCACCACGGGGGACGTATGGTCGATTTCGCGCCATGGCGGGTGGCCATTGGCGGGATGGCATGCCAAACGTCCGTTGGCGGGTCGCGGTGGCACCCGGCGCCCGCCCTCCACACCGGCGTCACCCGAGCAAATGACTCGAGCGGTACGTGGAGAGAATCTTGTTCGCGATGGAATCGTAGACGTCAAAGGCGTTTTCGGAGAGCTCGGTGATGTCGTTTTGCAGGCTGTCGATAATTGCCGGCGTCATCTTCTCGAGCTTGGCCATTCCGAGTTCCGTAATCTTAAAGCAGGTCGCGCGTCGGTCGTGCGGGAGCTTGAGACGCTCGAGACGTCCGTGCCCCGCAAGCTTGGAGGCGGCGACGCACACCTCGTTGCTCCTAAGCAGCAGCTGACGTGACAGTTCCTTGACCCGCATGCCCTGCGGGCTGCGCGAGAGCAGGTGCAGGATGCGGTACTCGTTCAGGCTGATGTTCGCGCGGCGCATGTGCGCGTTGAGCGAGCTCAGCGTCACGAGCGAAGAATCGATGTAGGCGTGCTCCACGCTGATGCCATCGATCTTCATGTAATCAAGCCGGCGCTCCAAGACGGTGCTCGCCGAATCGCGCTTGGTCATGGCGAGCTCGTTTTCGTTGTACACAGACCAGAACTCGTGTGCGAGCTGGCACAGCGCCGGGTCGACCTTGGCGATGAGCGCAGAGCCTGCCGGGGTGATGGAGAGGTGCACGACGCGGCGATCCGACGCATCCTCGGAACGCTCGATAGCGCCCAGGGCTTCGAGGTCGTTCAAGGCGCTCGTCACCGAGGAAGGCGAGAGCCCCAGCGCCTCGGAAAGCGCTTTGGCGGTGCGCGCCCCGCCTTCGGCCGCAAGTAGGCGCAGCAGCAACCGATACTGTGTGAGCGAGATACCCGCATATTCCGTGACGAGGTCGCCCGCTTGCCGTGCGAGCAAGATGGTGACGGTTATCCAGTTGTCATGGCCCTCGTTCGCGATCATGGCATGCTCCGAACATTAGTTTTGGCAATTACTAATTCTATAAAATTCTACTACGTCGAACGAGCTTCTTTCCGAGCATGAAAGCGCAGGCGAGGCCCCACAATGGACAGTGAGAAAGCGCGCGAGGCGCGCATGGAGAGACTGTTCGTGGAAGGGAGCCAAATGTCTGAGGAAAAATGGGTTTGCACGGCATGTCCTGGATGGGGCGATCACGAGTTCTGCGCGATCAAGACCATCGTTTCCGATGGCAAGATCGTCCGCACCGAGGCGGTCGACTACACCGGCGCGGAGGCCGGCGAGGGGCATTGCTGCCAGAAGGGCACCGCATCGTGGCGTCAGGTGTATGCCGACGACCGCCTGCTGTACCCGCTCAAGCGCGCCGGCGAGCGCGGCGAGGGCAAGTGGGAGCGCATCAGCTGGGACCAGGCACTCGACGAGATCGGCGCCAAGATGCTCGAGCTTGGCGAGAAGTACGGCCATGACACCATCGCGTTTTGGAACATCACGACCTCGCTGCCGCCGTCGCAGGGGCTCGACACCCTGCTCGGCAACCGACTGTGCGGCCTGTGGGGCGGCACCGATCCGCTCAACGCGTACGGCCTGGACAACGGCCCGTACTACGCGTCGTATTTCGACCTGGGCGACTTCTACAAGTACATGATGATCGACCCCGTCAAGTTCGATGCGACGAGCTACCTCATCATCTGGGGCGGCAACCCGGTGGAAAACCAGCAGCGTGTGGCAAAGCACATCGTCGAGGCCAAGTCGCGTGGGGCGAAGATCGTTGACGTCGGTCTGCTGTTCGATGCCTCTGCGGGCTACGCCGATTGGTTCATCCCGGTCAAGCCCGGCAGCGACACGGCGCTTGCGCTGTGCATGGCGCGTCAGATTATCGAGCGCGGTGAATACGACCGCGCGTTCATGCAGCAGTACACGGTTGCTCCGCTGCTCGTCGACGTCGAGACGGGCAAGTTCGCCACCAACGAGGGCTGGTTCTACTACTGGGACGAGGAGTCCGGTTCCGTCAAGCCGACGGCGAAGGGCGCCGAGGAATACGAGGGCACGCCGGCCTTCGAGGGCAGCTACGAGCTTGACGGACGCACCTACAAGCCCGCATTCCAGCTGCTCAAGGAGCATGTTGCGCCCTATACGCCCGACTATCAGGAGACGATCACGGGTGTTCCCGCGGCAGATGCGGTCAAGCTCGGCGAGGAGTACTCGTCGCACCGCCCGGCGTTCATCGTCGGCGCGCTCGGCATGCGCTACCAGAACCAGGGCGATGCGTACCGCGCGTTCTATCTGCTCGGCATGCTCACGGGCAACCTGGGCAGCGCCGCCGGCGGCGTCACGAGCGAAATCCAGCCGTGCGGCTGGCCGCTCGGCTTCAACAACCCGGCGGTCATCTTCCCCAACGGCCGCGAGGCGGACAAGACCGTCTTCGTCAAGAACGGCGACTTTTTCGAGGCGGCCAAGGAAGGCAAGTACAAGGGCTTCATCAAGGTGGCTGGCAACCCGGTCCACAATTGCCCCAACCGCAGCCGCTGGATCGAGGACACCTTCCCGCAGATGGAGCTCATCGTCGACGTGGACGTGTGGATGACCGATACGGGCGAGTACTCCGACTACGTCCTCCCGGCGTGCATGCCGTTCGAGCGCGAGGAGCTCATCGCCGCGGCGCAGTACAACCATGTGGTGCTGCAGGAGCCGGCCGTCGAGCCGTGCGGCGAGTGCAAGGATCCGTCGTTCATCTACGGCGGCCTGGCCGAGCGCATCGGGCTGGGTGAATATTTCCGCAACGAGGCTGGCGAGCCGATGGTGGCGGCCGACTGGATCCGCATGCGCCTGAACTCCCCGCAGCCGTTCCTGGCAAAGATCGACCCGCCGCTCACCTACGAGCGCCTGAAGGAGGAGAAGATCATCCGTGCGGCCGTGCCGCCTATCCCGTGGGATCCGTTCTTTGGCATGAAGTTCGCCACGCAGACGGGCCACATGGAGTTCTACTCGGAGCGCCTGAACACCATCGGGCTGCCCATGGCGACGTACCACGAGCCCTACGAGGTTCCCACCAACGCGAGCCTCGCGAACGGCACTGCCAAGCACCGCTACCAGTTCTTCAGCGGGCGCCAGCGCTTCTTCATGCAGTCGATGTTCACGGATGACCCCGTGATGGCCGAGCTCTCGGGCGGCAAGCCCACCGGGCGCATCAACCCGATTGACGCGGAGGCCGAGGGCATCGTCGACGGCGACAGGTGCGAGGTCTTCAACGAGCGCGGGCACGTGGTGATCGAGATGCGCCTGGACCAGGCGATTCCGCCGGGAACGGTGCAAGTGTGGTTTGGCTGGCGCAAGCGCCAGTTCGATGCCAACGAGGGCGAGGGCAGCGGCATGTACTCCGAGCTGCTCGTTCCGCTGGGCGATAACGACACGCTCGACGAGGCAGCGCAGTACTGGTACCAGTGCGTGCGCGAGGATGGCGCCGTCGGCTACATCTTGGGCGGCACCTCGTACTCCGCGATGGCGGGTGCGTGGGACACCATCTGGGACTGCGCGTGCGACATCCGCAAGATCGAAGCTTAGGAGGGAGATGACAATGGCTGACAAGAACACCATCTGGGCGCATTCGCCCGCTCAAGACGAAGTGACCGACGATACGATCTTTGTCGACCTGCTGCGTTGCACGGGCTGCTGGACGTGCGCGTTGTCGTGCATGACGGGCAACAAGCTCAAAGACGGGCAGTACTTCGTCAACGTGCGCACGCTCGGCAGCGGCGAGGGCATCGACCGTCCGGCGGGTGTGTGGCCCGACCTGCACATGTCGTGGATGCCGTACTACACGCATGCGTGCATCAAGTGCAAGCCCCGCACCGATGCCGGCGAGCTTCCGTACTGCGTGAAGAGCTGCCCCAACAAGGCGCTTGCCTTTGGTCCCGATGCCGTCGAGAAGATCGAGGCGGCGCGCAAACGCGGTGCGCGCATCTACCGTCTTCCGGCGTGGGAGCATTCGAAGGAAAACGTCATCTACGCGAGTCCCGACCGCGAGATTATCTAGGCGGATTGTGGTTTAGACGTTCGAGGGGGGCGGCTTGCGGTGACACCGCGGCCGCCTCCTGGTCGTTTTCGCGCCATGCCGGGTGGCCATTGGCGGCGTGGCGTGCCAAACGCCCATTGGCGGGTCGCGGTGGCGCGGAATCAACCATCACCGGGATGGCGCGCCAAACGCCCATTGGCGGGTCGCGGTGGCGTGGGATCGGCCATCACCGGGATGGCATGCCAAACGCCCATTGGCGGGTCGCGGTGGCGTGGGATCGGCCATCACCGGGATGGCATGCCAAACGGCCACTGGCGCCCCCCCGTGGCGGCCTGGACCCGTCGTTGGCGGCGTCCTTAGCGGCTCAATGCCTGCAATACCCGGGCGAGACGGAGTTCGTACTCGAGGTCATGGAGGTTGACTTCCTCGCCATCGATGAACAAGCGCGACGGACGGGGGCCGGAGATTCCGCCGCCGCCCGGCTCGATGCTCTTGGTTACATCGGCGCCGATGCCCGCGTACTGCGCCGCGGCAATGACGCGCTCGAAGAGCCAGTCAGCGTCTCCGTTCTGGTAGCCCTTGATCTCGATTTTCATGGCTTCCGCCCTTTCCCATCAAAAAATTTTGATATATCGAATACAGCGAACCTGCGGTGATGACACCTGCGCGCCTAGTCGCACGCGGGGTTGTGCGTTGCCACGCCCTCGACTTTCGTGAGCTCCGCGAGCCGTGCGATGGCGTGCGCCGCGCCGTCGGGGTTGATGGAGTAATACGTCCACTTGCCCTCTTGACGTGCGTTGACGATGCCCGACTCGACCAGGATCTTCATGTGGTGCGAGAGGTTGGACTGGCTGATCTGAATGTGCTCGAGCAGGTCGCACGCGCACTTCTCGCCCGTGCGCAGGCGCTCGAGCGCCTGGAGGCGATACTCGTTGCAGAACGCCTTGAACACCGTGGCGTCCACTTGAATTTGCTCGTCCACGTGGCCCCCCATTCAAATCGAATTGTTTTGATACGTTGATGATACTGGCAGCCTCGGCCGAGTCAAGGTCATATCAAAATATTTTTATGCGAACGCCTCTCCTCGAAGCGTTTTCCCGCAAGGGGATTGCTTTCGGGGTGTCCACGCCCAAGACACGCAGGCAAGCGAAAAGCCGCACGCCACGGCGCTGGGGACATGCCCCTCGCGCGTGACGTGCGGCTTTGACAACCGTGCGGTGCGTGGGACCGCTAGAGCTTTGCCACCTGGATGGCGCAGACCTTGTATTCCGGCGCGTGGCTGATCTCGTCGAGCGCCGGGTTGGTGAGCCAGTTGCTGTTGCCGTCCTGGAAGTGGAACGGCATCCAGGTCTCGCCGGCGCAGGTCTTGCCGGACACGCGCGCGGTCGACTCGATCTGCCCGCGGCGCGACCAGACCCTGACGCGGTCGCCGTCGGCGATGCCGCGCTGCTGCGCGTCTTGGGTGTTGATCTCGATGAAGGACGTGCCCTGGATCTCGTTCAGGCCCTCGGTGCGCGCCGTCATCGCGCAGGCGTTGTACTGGTTGATGATGCGGCCGGTGGTGAGCACGAGCGGGTACTCGGCGTCGGGCAGCTCCGCAGACGGGCGGTACTCGGCAGCGGAGAACAGGCCCTTGCCGCGCGCGAACTCGCCCACGTGCATGATGGGCGTGCCCGGATGGTCGGGACCGGTGCACGGCCACTGCAGACCGTTGCCACGGACCTCCTTGCTGTCGAGGCGCGCGTGGCTGATACCCGCGAACGACGGGGTGACCGAGGCGATCTCGTCCATGATCTGGGCGCTTGTAAGCTCGGGCTGCGCGTACCCCATGCGGTTCATGATCTGCGTGAAGATCCACGTGTCGAGCTTCTCGTCACCTGCCACCTCGATGGCCTTGCGCACGCGCTGCACGCGGCGCTCGGTGTTGGTGAACGTGCCCTCCTTCTCCGCAAAGCTGCGGCCGGGCAGCACGACGTCGGCGTACTTGGTGGTCTCGGTCAGGAACAGGTCGTCGATGACCAGGAACTCGAGGTTTTCGAGCGCGCGGATGATGTGGTGCGTGTCGGCATCGGTGCGCACCGGGTCCTCGCCAAAGATGAACATGCCCTTGATCTTGCCCTCGATGGCCGCGGGGAAGCACTCTGTCGCGGTGATGCCGGGTTCCTTGGGCAGGGTGACGCCCCAGGCCTTCTCGAACTTCTCCATGACCTCGGGGCGCACGAGCTTCTGATAGCCGGGGAAGTCGACGGGCTGCGCGCCCATGTCGCAGGCGCCCTGCACGTTGTTCTGCCCGCGGATGGGGTTGACGCCGCAGCCCTTGCGGCCGAGCTTGCCCGTGAGCATGGCGAGGTTCGAAAGCCCCATGACGCCTTCGGTGCCGGTCGAGTGCTCGGTCACGCCCAGGCAGTAGATGATCGGGGCGGTCTTGGCACGCGCGTACATCTCGGCGGCGGCCACGAGGTCGTCGGCGTCGATGTGGCATATCTCCGCCACGCGCTCGGGTGTGTAGTCCTTCACGAGCTCGGCGAGCTTCTCGTAGCCTTCGGTGCGCTGCTCGATGAACTGCTGGTCGGCGAGCCCCCTCTCGATGATGACGTGCGCCATGCCGTTGGCAAAGGCGACGTTGGTGCCGGGGCGCAGCTTGAGGTGTATGTCGGCTTTGGAGGAAAGCCAGATGTCGCGCGGGTCGACCACGATGAGGCGCGCGTCGCGCTCGACTGCCTGGCGGACCTGCATGCCGATGACCGGGTGCGCCTCTTCGATGTTGGAACCGACGAGCATGATGGTCTCGGCGTCGCGCGTGATGTCGGCAATCGTGTTGGTCATGGCGCCGGAGCCGAGCGTGATAGCGAGTCCGGACACGGTGGAGGAGTGACAGACGCGGGCGCAGTTGTCGACGTTGTTGGTGCCAAACGCCACGCGCGCCATCTTCTGGAGCATGTAGACGTCCTCGTTCGTGGAACGCGAGCAGGCAAACGCCGCGAGTGCGCTGCCGCCGTAGGTGGCCTTGAGCTCGGAGAACTTGGAGGCGACCAGGTCGAGTGCCTCGTCCCAGCTCGCGGGCTCGAGCTCGCCGGTCTGTTTGCTGCGGATCATCGGGGTGCGCAGGCGGTCGGGCGCATCGATGAAGTCGAAGCTGCCACTACGCCCCTTGACGCAGGTCAAGCCGTTGTTGGAGGGGCCCTTGGCGCCCTCGACGTCGACGATCTGGTTGTCCTTCACGATGAGGTCGAGCTGGCAGCCCGTGCCGCAGTGCGGGCAGGTGGTGCGCACGCGGTGCGTCTCCCAGGCGCGGTAGTGCCGGCGGCGCTTGACGGTGAGGGCGCCGGTCGGGCACGCCTGCGCGCAGTTGCCGCACGACTCGCACATCGTCGTCTTCCAGTCCTCGCCGAACGGCGCCAGGATGGTCGTGCGCATGCCGCGGTTGCCGGCGCGCAGCGTGTGGTTGCACGCGAGCTTGTTGCACGCGCCGATGCAGCGCTGGCAGCGGATGCACAGGTTGGCGTTGTAGGAGAGGAACGGGTTGCTGTCGAGGATGGGCTCGTTTTTCTCCGCGCGTGGGTAGGGCGTCTCTGTCACGCCGTAGTCGCGGCACAGGTCCTGCAGCTGGCAGGCGCCGTTTTTGGCGCACGAGAAGCAGAAGTCCGTCGTGGACAGGCCGTGGTCGGCGATGAGCAGCTGCAAGATGCCCTTGCGCTGCGCGATGACGCGCGGGGAGTCGGTGAGGATGCGCATGCCGTCTTGGACCTGGGTGTTGCAGGCAGTGACGAGGGCGTCTTGCCCCTCGAGCTCGACCGAGCAGATGCGGCACGAGCCGATGGCGTTTGCCCCGCGCAGGAAGCACAGCGTGGGGATCTTGAAGCCGGCCTTGCCGGCAGCGGCGAGGATCGTCATCCCCTCGCGCGCGGTGACAGCCTGGCCGTTGATGGTGAGGTTAAGCATACTGGATCCTCCCTCCTTCGAGATTGCCGCAGCCGTAATGGTCGCAGCGCAGGCAGCGGCCGCACTCCTGCTCGATCTCCTCGAGGCTCATCTCGTTTTCGGTGCACAGAAAATCGTGCTTGCGCTCGCGCGCCGGGCGCTCCGTGATGTTGGCGCGGCCAGTGGGGACGCGGTTGTTGAGCTTGGCTGCGGGTGCGGTCGCGCCGCAGTCGAGCTTGTGGTGGTAGCCGAGGTACTCGTCGATGTTGCGCGCGGCCACCTTGCCGGCGCCGATGGCGCGGATGACGGTTGCGGGGCCGGTCTGGCACTCTCCGCCGACGAACAGCCCCTTGCCCTCGTAGCCGGCACCCTCGAGGAAGTCGTTGGAGACGAGGCGGTCGCGGTCGGTCTCGAGGCCGAACTTGGCGAACTCGGCGCTTTCGATGCTCTGGCCGATCGCCATGAGGATGATGTCGACGTCGAGGCGCACTTGGGGTTTGGAGGCATCGACGGGGGTGGGGCGGCCGCCGCGGATGGGGCCCGCCATCTGCGGCTGGACCAGCAGCGCGCAGCAGTTGCCGTCCTCGTCGACCTCGATGCCGGCGGGCGACTGGAGCGTGAGCAGTTCGACGCCCTCGGCGACGGCGGCCTCGATTTCGCTCGGCAGTGCCGTCATGTCGTCACGACGCCTGCGGTAGACGATGCTCACCTCTTCGGCGCCGGCTCGCACGGCGGTGCGCGCGCAGTCCATGGCGACGTTGCCGCCGCCGACCACGGCGACCTTCTTGCCGGAAAAGTCGGGCGTCTCGCCGTCGCCGATGCCGCGGAGCAGCTGCACGGCGGACATGACGTTGCCCGCCTGCGCGTTGTCCATCTTCAAGATCTTGCCGCCGTGGGCGCCGATGGAGAGGTAGACCGCGTCGTAGCTGTCGACGATCTGCTGCATCATCTCGGCGTCGACCTGCGTCTCGAGCTTGACGTCGATGCCGCCGACGGAGAGCACCGCGCGGATGTCCTCGTCGAGGCGCTCGCGCGGGAAGCGGTAGGCGGGGATGCCGTAGCGCATCATGCCGCCGAGCTGCTTGCGCGACTCGAACACCGTGACGTCGTGGCCCATGAGCGCAGAGAAGTACGCGCAGGTCAGACCCGAGGGGCCGCCGCCGATGACGGCGATCTTGCGGTTGGTGCGCGGCGCGCGCTCGGGCACGTCCACCTTGTCGGCCGCGATCTGGTCGACGGCGAAGCGCTTGATGCCGCGGATGTTGACGGGCGCGTCGACGATTTGACGGCGGCAGCGGATTTCGCAGGGGTTCTCGCAGATGAACGCGCAGGAGGTGGGGAAGGGGTTGTCCTTGCGGATCATCTTGATGGCGCCGGCGTAGTCGCCTTCGCCCACGAGCGCGATATAGGCGGGGATGTTGACGTGCGCGGGGCACATGGCCTCGCACGGGAGGTTCATCTCGATTTCCGGCTTGCAGGAGTGCTCGACGAGGTGGCTCTCGTATTCGTCGGCAAAGACGTCGAGGCTCTCGAGCACGGCCGTGGCCGCTTCCCAGCCGATGGCGCAATCGGAGGTGTCGCGGATCATGGTCGCGAGATTTTTCACGTCGTCGAGCAGAGAGGCGTCTGCCTCGCAGTCGCGGATCTTGCAGAGCATCCTGTTGAGCTGCGGCAGGCCGTCGCGGCAGGGGATGCACTTGCCGCAGGTCTGCGCTGCGCTCGCCTCGGTCAAGGTGACCTGGAACGCAATCGGGCACATGCCGGTTGGCGTCGCGCTGATGCGGCGGTCGAATTTCTCCATGAACGTGGCGATGCGTGCATCCACGCCAGCGTTTGGAGTGATTCTCACTTTGCTCACGGTTACCTTCTCATTTCTTGTCTGCGGTTACAAAGACCGCACCATTATGACGCTCTTGAACCGCGCGCATTGTTTCGAATCTGTTTCGCCCCGCAGGAGGAAATGGCACGAGGGGCCGTGGGTATCGAACCATCTTGGCACGAGGGGACACCCCGCCCTGTCCCTTCGTGCCATCGCCATGCTGCTACTCGCGGTAGAGGCTGATCGCCAGGGGGAGGTACTTGATGGCGTACTTGTAGTAGGTATACAGCCAGTCGCCGACATAGTCGCCCTCGGACTCCTTCTGCAGCGCCCAAACGTACCAGCACCAGCCCGCCAGCCCCACGTACGCGAGGTTGTGGCGCCGCTCCTCGAGCGTCGGCGTGCGCCCGAAGTAGCTCTCAAGCGCGCGCTGCGCCTCGTCCTCGCCGAGCATGCACGTGACGACGAAGGTGCCGTAGTCGCTCGCGTAGTCGGACATGCCCGCGTACTCCCAGTCGATGAGCGACAGGCTGCCCGCCTTGTCGTAGAGCAGGTTCAGGTTGAAGAAGTCGTTGTGCGTCAGGCAGACGCGCGCGCCGTCCAGGTCCGCGAGCCGCTTGGCCTCGATGGCCTGCGCCTTGAGTTCCTCGTAGCCCGTGATGTCGATGGGCCCTTTCTCGAGCAGCAGTTTCTCGTACTTCAGGCCCTCCTCCAAGTAGTCGAAGTGCCGGTCGAGCCGCGCGGTCTGCGCGTGCAGTTTGCGTGCGATGCCCATCGCATCGGCCACCTGCGCCTCGTCGTGCGGGTCGAGCTCGCGGCAGTCGGTGATGAAGCGCGAGATCTTCCAGCCCTGCGCGGGGTCCTCGTAGATGTAGGTGCCGTCGATGCCGATCGACTTGGCGAGCTCGAGCGCCTGGACCTCGGCGGTGCGGTCGATCATCTGGTCGGTGCCCACGCCGGGGTGGCGGTACACGTACGAGCCGCTGTTGGTGGAGAAGTGGCAGGAAAGGTTCGTAAGTCCCTTCTTGAGCGGGTACACGTCGTGAATCTCGGACTTGGTGCAGCCGAGCACACGGCAGATGTTGTCGAATATCTTCGAGTCGACGTTCTCGAGGAACAGGGGGTCGAACTCCTTCAGCTCGTCGAGCGAGTCAAACTCGAAGATCGTGCCCGCGTCGTAGCGCCTGACCTCCATGTCGAGCTCGTCCACGTGGTCGATGAACAGCTCTTCCCACAGCTTGTCCGTTGTACGCGGGTCGTCATATTCCGCCACGAGGATCTCGGCGAAGCGCTCGGAGAACGCGCGGTCGAAATACGCGTGCCCGATCATGTACCACGCGTTGCTTCCGCCGATGTGCACGCCGGTGATGCGCTGTTTGGAATCGAACTCCAGGCACCACTCCTTGGTGGGGCCTTCCGAGAACTCGGCGGCGTAGTACGCCTTCCACACGTACGGCTCGAAGGGGTTTTGGGTGAAGTAGTCGTCCGACGAGCAGATGTAGGTGTTGCCGAGCATCTCGCGCACGCGCATGAGCGTCGAGTTGTTGTTGCGCGACGCGAACTCCTGGTTGACGACGATCTTCACGCCGAGCTTTTGCTCCAGGTAGAAGAAGAGCTCCTTCTTGTAGCCCACGACGACGGCGATATCGGTGATACCCGCCTCGTGGAGCTGGCGGATCTGCCGTTCGATGAGGACCTCGCCACGCACGTTGAGCAGGCCCTTGGGCTTCTCGTACGAGATGGGGGCAAAGCGTGTCGACATGCCGGCGGCCATGATGACCGCGTTGTCGACCCGGTAGGGAGCGAGCTCTGCCAGCCCGCGTTCGTTGAGGACGCCATCTTCCACGAGCTTGGCGCTGGCGAGTTGGCGGACGGTCTTGTTTGCCGAGCCGAGCGAGACGCCCATGGCTTCGGCCAGCTCACGCTGGGTGAGGCCGGGGTTGTTCTTGAGGGCGAGCAGGGCGTCGAATTCTTTTTTGTCGAGCATGCGGTTCCTTGTCATGTTTAATGCTGATACAATGTTCAAAAATCGTGAACAGAGTATAACATATGAACACGATACCGAGAGAGCACGATACGGAACATCGGAGGGCGAGGAGTATGGGGACTGGACCTGCAGATATCGAGCGCCTGCGCGCACAGCGGCGCAAGCGGTACTTTGTGCGCGGAGTCGCCTTTGCCATCGCGTCGGGCATCTGCTATGGGCTCTACACCGGCTTTCTCACGCTGGGCGAGACGCAGGGCGTATGGGGTCCCTGGTTTGCGGGCGAATCTTGGGGCGCGGGCAATCCGCCGCTGAGCGCGTTCGCGATCACCTTCGTGCTCGCAGCGCTCGCCGCCGGCCTCAACGACTGTTTCAGCGGCGTCTGGTCGATTGCGCTATGCGCGAAAAACGGCCAGCTCGGCGACCTGGTCAAGACCGTCAAGACGAGGCCGGGCCGCATCATGATTGTGTGCGCGATCGTGGGCGGGCCGCTTGCGACCACCGCCTACGTCATCGGCCTCAACTCCGCGACCGCCGCGGGAAACCCCGGCGTTATCGTCCCAATTGCGGCGCTCAACTGCGCCATCGGCGCGGTGCTGGGGCGCGTCTTCTTCAAGCAGGAGTTGGGCGCCCACAAGGTGCTCGGCATCCTTATCTGCCTGTGCGCGGGCGCGGTCATCGGGGGGACGAGCTTCGGCGCGATGGGCGGTGAGGCGGCGCTCGGGTGCCTGTTCGCGTTCGTGGCGGCGTTTGGCTGGGGCTTCGAGGGATGCGTCGCAGGCTTTGGCACGATCCTCATCGACTACCGCATCGGCATCGCGATCCGCGAGACGACCGCGGGTGTGCTCGAGCTGCTCGTACTGTTCCCGCTGCTCGCGGCGATCGGCGGCGACATCGCGGCGGTGCCCGGTATTGCCGCGGCGGCGTTTTCCAGCCCGGCGCTCCTCATCTTCGTGGTGTCGGGCTTCTTCACGATGCCGGCGTATTCGTTCTGGTACAAGGGCAACTCGATGTGCGGCGCGGCGCTCGGCATGGCATGCAACGGCATGTACGCGTTCTGGGGCCCGTTCTTTATCTGGATCATCATGGGCGTGCTGAACCTGGGCGGCCTGGCGGCGAGCTATCCGCCGCTCGAGCCCGTGCAATGGGCAGGCGCGCTCGTCATGGTGGTGGGCATCTTCTGCATCGCCATCAACCCCGCCAAGCTTTTCGCGAAGGACAGAAAGGCGGTTGCAGATGCGCAATAAGCTGATGCCGCTCTACTACGCCATCGTCAAGCAGTTCATGGATGGCAACGAATACGACGCCGCGGATATCGTGGCGCTGCTCGAGCCGAACTACGGCGGATACCGGTTGCTGACGCGCAAGGGCGTGGAGGAGGCGCTTGCGACGGCGAGGGAAAACGGGCTGCTCGACGAGTCGCGCTACGATGTCGACGATGCCGGTGAGCTGCGCGTCTTCTATCGCGTCAACGACTTTGGACGCGAGATGATCGATCGCTACATCGGGATGTACCACAACCCGGCGTAGGCTTCCCGCGTGCGTTGTGCCCGCGGTCCCTGCGCGAGAAACGTGGCGCTGCCACGCATCCCCCCGCGCGGGGAGGGGTGTCGCTGGCGCTAGTCGTTGCTGCGCGGGGCGGGCTCGCCGTTGTAGAACTCGTAATCCCAGTGGACTCCGTCGGGCTTCCAGTCGTTGAAGTCCAGCGCATCGCCGTCGATCTCCATCTCGGTCATGCGGCTGTCGACCTTGCCGTCGTGGTGCGGGAACAGGAAGTGGCGGATGCGCCCCTTCTCGGGGGCGCGCCAGGCGGGGTTGCCGTACGTCGAGGCATCGCCCATCGCGGCATACATCACCGTCGGCGCAAAATCGAGATGCCCCGTCTGCACATCCGAGGTCTTGAGCGGCTCGGCGTCCTGCGCCGCACTCTGCGCCGGTTTCACGAACATGATCGGGTTCGTCGTCTGTTCGGGCAGCTCGGTGCCCCAGTGGTAATCGCCGTGGTCGGAGGTGACGATGACGGTCGTGCTGTCGTAGAGCCCCAGCTCCTTGAGCTGTCGCAGGTAGTCGGAGACGATGTTCATCGCGCCTTCGGCCTGGTCTTCGTACGTGCTGTGCACCGACTCGTGCATATCGCTGGTCATGGTGTAGGGGAAGTGCGCGCCGTTCAGGTGGATGAAGCGGAACGAGCCCCTCGACCCGCGGTCGACGACCTGCAGCTTGTCCCTCATCAGGCTGTCGTGGTAGCGCACGTCGTTGATGAGGTAGGGCATCTTGTTGATGTCGGGGTGGTCGCCCGTGATGTCGGTGTTGATGTCGTCGGTGTAGTACCAGAACAGCGGCTTGAGCACCCACGGCGCATCGCGGTACAGGGCGATCTTGGCCATGATGGCGCTCGTGCCGATCCAGTCGGCGTCTGCGTCGCCGCCCTTCTCGAGCGGGTGCTGGTTGATGGTGAGCGGCTGGACAAAGTCGTAATCTCCGGGAATGCCCATCGTGTCGGTGTAGACGCCCAGGTCATAGCCCGCATTGTGCAGGTCCTGCAGAAACGTCGAGCGGTGGTAGCGCGTGTCGAGGAATTCGGCAAAGTCGTCGTCGGGCTTGGGCCAGCTGCCGGTGAGCAGGTAGGGCACGCCGTACTTGGTGGGAACGCCGGAGCCGGTCGCGTTGCGGTAGAACGTGAACCCGGTGAACTCGTCCATCATGTGCGGGCGCTCCTTGACGACGTCCAGGTAGCGCGAGGTGTCGTACATGTCGAGCACGAACACGACGATGTTCTTGGAAGGCGACAGCGTGTTGATGCCGTCGCCGGTCACGTAGACGCGCCCGTCCTCGCCGCCCTTGCCGGCAGAGGCGGGGTTTGCCGCGCTGATGCCCGCGCCGACGAGCGTGATGACGAGGAACACCGAGCACAGACCGGTCACGAGCGAGCGCATGCGCTTGGGATGCATCCGCGCGTAGATGATGGTGCCCGCGACGAGCGCCGCCCAGATGAGCGTGTTGCCGACAAACCACGGCCAGAACTCGAACCAGTCGATGGTGGCGCCGTTTGCCTGCGGCAGCCCCGTGTTCATGAACAGCGCCTGCAGCCAAAAGCCGATGCCGATGGCGGCGACGATGGTGCGTGCGATGTCGAACGCGCGGCCGCGCACGAGCGAGATGAGCGCGGCGAGCACGAGCGAGACGATGAGGAAGGTCACGAGGATGGGGCGCCACACGACGGTGAGGCCGTAGGTGAGGCTGCCCGAGTTGGCCACCATGAGCTCGATCGGGGCGAGGAGCAGCAGGGTGCCGCAGGTGAACAGGCACACGATGAGCGAGCGCCAGAACTTCTCGAGGTAGCTGAGCTCGCGCGCCTCGCCGGGCTTGGGCGCGTTGCGCCAGAACCTGCCCAGGCGCTCGTTTTCGGAGGCGAGGTCCTCGTCGCCCTCGACACGGCGCACGTCGGGGTCGATGACCTTGCCGGCGTTCTCGTCGATGCCGAAGACGCGCACGGCCTTCTTGCGCAGGCGGCGATACGCCACGCCAAAGACGGCGGACAGCGCCACGGCGACGCCCGCGAGCGCCTGAATCGTGTAGGTCATGACCGAGGGGTCGACGTAGGCGAGCGCGGGGGCGGGTGCGATAAGGGCCGCGGCCATCAGGCCGCAGGCGACAAGTCCGGCGTCCAACGCGAAGCCGGACGCGGCGCGCACGACGCGGGTGCTGTTACTGCGCATGTGCCGCGCCTCCTTCCGCGACGGCAGCGGCGGCCGATTTCGGCATGCCAAGGCCGCTTTTCTCCAGCTTCTTCTCGTACTTGCTCATGTTGTACTTCTCCCGGATGGGGACCTGGTGGCGCAGGATCGCGGAGAGCAGGTACTCGCCCGCGGCCTCGCCGCCGTGCCCGAGGTTTGCGATGTGGTCGGCGCGGACGGCGCGCAGGCGCTCGGTCCACTCGTCGGTGTTGGCGAGCATGTGCTCGATGGTGGCGCCCACCTGCGCGACGTCTTCCGGCGCAAACGACACGCCGGTCTGGTCGCGCAGCGTGATGTCGGTCGGGGTCTCGCCCAGCTCGCGCCAGTCGGGGTTGTTCACCTTCATGGGGGTGTTGATGTAGACGGCGGGTTTGAGCTTGCTAAAGCAGAAGTCGAACGAGATGGTCGACCAGTCGGTGATCATGATGTCGGCGATGTTCGCGGACGACGGCTTGGAGTAGTCGTCTTCGAAGACGAGCTCCTCGGAGCCCGCGAGCTGCCCGACGCGCGTCTTGAGCGCATCCCAACGCGGACGGTAGCGTTTGACGTACTCGGGGTGGGGGCGCACGACGATGCGCCATCCGCGGCCGACAAGCGCGCCGACCAGCTCGTCGATGCACGAGTCGAGGATGTTGTCCTCCTGCCACGACGGGCCGATGACCACGACCGGGCGCTCGTTGGGCTGGCGGTCGGCCGCCTCCTCGCGTGCGATGGAGCGGTCGAGCATGTCGTAGCCGATGAGCGGGAGGTTCTTCTTGCGGGGAAGGCCGTAGACCTTCTCGCCCAGGCGGAGCTCTTCGGCCTGGTGGTGGCCGGTGCACAAGATGGTGTCGTAGTTGTCGTAGCCGTGCTTCCAGCCGGTCAGGTAGAAGCTCGTCATGTGGTGCGGCTCGTAGACGTACTCGATGTCCTTGCGCATGCGGCTGCGCTTGATGTAGTAGTTGTCCAGGTCGTCCTGCGTGGTCACGACCACGTCGGCGTCCATCTTCATCATGAGGGTGATGGCTTTTTTCTCGCGCACGAAGTAGGGCTGAATGCGCGGGTTGTCCTTGGCTATGTCGAAGATGATGTCGTCGGGGTCGTTCGTGACGTAGTGGATGGCCACGTTGGAATGTGCCAGCAGGTACTCGATGCCGCCCTGGAAGAAGCGGTAGTAGTTGGAGCCCTCGGTGTAGTAGACGATGTGCTTGTTGACCACGTTGAAGAAGCGCTCGTAGTCGGCCTTCTCGCGCTTGGAGAGCGGGTCTTTCTGCCACCACTTCTTCTTCTCGACCAGCGATTCAAGCGCTTCGACCTCTTTGCGCGACTCCTCGAGGTCGTCGTAGTCAATGTACTTCGCGGGCTTGACGATGAGGTTGCACAGCACCTGCACGAGGATGGCGGTGAGGTTCGAGCAGATCCAGTAGAAGGACATGCCGGCGGCGACGAACACGCCCAAGACCAGCGACAGCGCGATGGACAGGCCATTGGTGAAGTTCTTCTCGGCGTTGGTCTGCTCTTTTTGGAGCGGGTTGATGGCGTTTTGCGCAAAGCCGAGCGCCACGGCGGAGAGGCCGGCCAGCACGGGCATGATCCACGACAGGCCGCCGTCGATGGTGGGGACCATGCCGAGGAATTCGGTGCCGGGCGCGCCGCCGTCGGTGACGCCGTGGATGACGTCGACCAGGCCGAACAGGATGAGCACCTGCACGGCGAGCGGCACGAGCGAGAGCATCGGGTGGTACTTCTTCTCCTTGAAGAGCTCGCTTTGCTTCTCGCCGATAGTCTCTTTATCGCCGTAGTACTGCACCTTGAGGCGGTTGATGGCGGGCATCACCGTGACCATGACGATGGAGTTCTTCTGACACCATAGCGAAAGCGGCATCAAGATGATCTTGCAGATGACGGTAAACAGGAAGATGGAAACCCACCAATTGCCGGTAAGCTGGTAGCACGGCTGCATGATGAGGTTGAGCACGCTCGCGAGTGCCTCGAACACTATGGACCCTCCCCAGGGTGTATGAAAACTGCGGCGCACATCCCAGCGCGCGCAGAAAGCCAGACTAAAAGCCCGTGCATTCTACCCTCATTTGCTGAGGAATTGAACCTCTTACGGGCGCTTTCAGCAGCTCTTCACAATGGGGGCGGGTGTGAATGTGGCTTTGTGCACAAGGGGAGCGTGGCTGTCCAGCGCTCACCCTGCGGGCGCGAAAATCCTGCTGAGAACGGCGGCGATGTTCTCTGAGTGCTCTTCGAACCCGTGTGCCGCCCATGCCTCGTAGCAGCCGAACAACGCTCCCACGAACGCGTCGAGTTCGATGCTGTGCGCTTTGTCGTCGTTTCCGAAGACGTTGTGCACATACTCGGAAACGGCGGTACTGAACGAATTGCCGAGTCCAGACTTCTGCAGGCATTCGATAAGGTCGGAGTTCTTGCGAAAGAACTCGAGGCAGACGACGAGGTTGTTCATGCCGTAGTAGGACTCTCCGCTGCTCACGTAGGGGCGCGTCTCGAGTCGGTACTCCTCGACGAGCTCGGACAGGCGCATCGTGAGAATCTCTTCCTTCGAGCTGTAGTTGCGGTAGAAGGCCATACGCGAGACGCCAGCGCGCTTTGCCAGCTCGGTTATCGAGATCTCGGAGAGCGGCTTTTCGAGCGTCAACTGGATGAGCGCGGTCGTGATGCACTCGCGCACGAAGAGCTTGGACGCGCTTGCGTGTTGTTCGGTCATGAACAATGCCTCCCGTTTTGTCACAGTGGCGTCTGTGCGCTGCTTGGGAAAGAACTCTAGTGTTTCAATTTGTAACACTTGTTTTCCGACCGGACAAACGCGAGGTGAGGGCAATCAAAGAGCATGTGGCAAAAGCGCTGAGGGTGGTAACGGCTCCCCCGGTGCTCGTGACCGTGTTGCTGGCGGTGCTGTTCTGCAGCGAACCCGATGTCGTCTCTACCTGGCAGCAGCTTGTGTGCGCGGTGCTCCTGCTTGGCGCCGTGCCCGCGCTCGCCTATCCGCTCCAGCGGTTCGTCCCGGGCTTCAAGGACGAGGGACGTGACGGCCAGCGCAAGCTCGCGTTCGTGCTCTCCGTGGTGGGGTATCTGGTCGGGCTCGTGATGGGCCTGTGCGGGCTCGCGACGAGGGGGCTGCTGCTGATTTACCTCACGTATTTCGTGTCGGTGGTGATGCTGGTCTTCGTGAACAAGGTCCTGAAGGAAAAAGCGAGCGGACACGCGTGCTCGGTCACGGGGACGCTCGTCTTTGCCGTGTACTTTATTGGGATGGGCTCTTTGATTCCATGCCTCGTCGTATACGCGGCGATGGCCTGGTCGTCGGTTGTGCTCAAGCGCCATACCGTCCGAAATCTCGTCACGGGCACGCTCGTTTGCCTGCTCGGCTTCGCCATCGCGCTGATAGTGCTGGGATA
>JBJEHP010000264.1:0-25623 GCA_051876145.1 Coriobacteriales bacterium
CGCACTTTGCGCCATACGGTCAATTCTCCAGTTGAAAGCAGTGCCATTCGACTCGAAACAGGACTGCGCGCCATCCTCGCCCGCATCTCCCGGCACAGTTTTCTCGACCCGCTATTTTCCGCCGTAGATCGCGAGCGTCTGATACGGTTTGCGGTCGCTTTCGTCGCCCGCCAGCTGCTCGAGCGTGACGCCGTCGACGTAATCGTCAATGACGGCGTCGAGGCCGGTCCAGAAATCGACCGTGCTGCAAACGTTCTCGCGCGGGCAGCCCTGGTCGAGCGCCGAGCAGGCAACGGGCATCGTCTCGCCCTCGGCGGCGCGCAGGATGTCTCCCGCGGATACTTTTGCCGGCTCGACCGCCATCTTGTAGCCGCCGTCTCGGCCGCGGACGCTCGTCAGGTAGCCCGCCTTGACCATGGAGCGCGCGAGCTGCTCGAGGTACTTGAGCGACAGGCCTTCCGCCGCCGAGACCTTGCGCAGGGCAACGGTGTCGCTGCCATCGGAGGCCTGGGCCATGTAGACCATCAGGCGCAGGGCGTAGCGGCCTTTCGATGAGATGAGCATGTTGCCTCCTGACTGCCGTGCTCGACGTCGTTTTCCTGCATGATAATCGACTTTTGTTAAATATCTAGTAACGCGCTAGGGTTTTATCTTGACTTATCCTTTCCACCCTATAAATTAGCAACTAGTTTTATTGCTCCACCAAGCTCCATCCGTATCGAGAGACGAGACAGGAAGTAAACATGGCTAACGAAACCAATCCCCTGCTTTCCATCCAGGGCATTAGCGCATCTGTCGAGGAAAAGCAGATCCTCCACAACGTCAACCTGGACGTCGCACCCGGCGAGGTCCATGTCCTCATGGGTCCCAACGGCGCCGGCAAGTCCACCATGGGACATGTCGCCATGGGCGAGCCGACCTACACCGTCGACTCCGGCAAGATCATCTTCGACGGTCAGGACATCACCGACCTCACCCCCGACAAGCGCTCGCGCGCGGGCCTGTTCTTGAGCTTCCAGGCTCCCGTCGAGGTGCCGGGCGTGCCGCTGACGAGCTTCCTGCGCGCCATCACCACCGGCCGCGAGGGCCTCGACATGAAGCGCAAGGAGTTCCGCAAGCGCATCCGCTCGCTCGCCGACGAGCTGGACATGGATCGCGCCTACCTCGATCGCGAGCTCGGTGTGGGCTTTTCCGGCGGCGAGAAGAAGAAGGTCGAGATGCTGCAGCTGCTCTTGCTGCAGCCCAAGCTCGCCATCCTCGACGAGACCGACTCCGGCCTTGACGTCGACGCGCTTTCCGTCGTCTCGCACGGCATGAAGCTCTACCAGGAAACCTGCAACGGCACCCTGCTGATCATCACCCACAACACGCGCATCCTCGAGCACCTGAGCGTCGACCGCGTGCACGTCATGGTCAAGGGGCGCATCGTCGCAGAAGGCGACGCATCCATGATCGCCGACATCGACCAGAACGGCTTCGAGCAGTTCGAGCAGGCTGCTGCGAACGCCGAGTAAAGGCGGCACGACATGTCAGAGAAGAAAAGGACACAGGTCGACGACATCGATCGCAGCATGTACGACTTCCACTACGACGAGTCCGACCAAGAACATCTGGAAGCGGGCCTCACGCCCGAGATCGTGCGTGAGATCTCCGAGAAGAAAGACGAGCCCGAGTGGATGCTTGAGCACCGCCTGAAGTCGCTCGAGATCTACAACAAGTTCCCCGAGCCCGACTGGGGCCCCTCCATCGAGGGCCTCGACATGGACAACATCGTCACCTACGTCAAGCCCCCGACAGAGCAACAGGCCAGCTGGGACGACGTCCCGGACGACATCAAGAACACCTTCGACCGCCTGGGCATCCCCGAGGCCGAGAAGTCCTACCTCGCCGGCGTCGGCGCGCAGTACGACTCCGAGCTCGTCTACCACTCCATGCAGGATTCCGCGGCCCAGATGGGCATCGTGTACTCAGGCATCGAGGAGGCGCTGCACGACGAGAAGTACGAGGGCCTCATCCACGACCACTTCATGAAGCTCATCACGCCTTCTGACCACAAGTTCGCCGCACTGCACGGCGCCGTATGGTCGGGCGGCTCGTTCGTGTACGTCCCCAAGGGCACGAAGCTCGACTACCCCCTGCAGAGCTACTTCCGCCTCAACGCCAAGGGCGCGGGCCAGTTCGAGCACACGCTCATCATCGTCGAGGACGACGCGAGCCTGCACTTCATCGAGGGCTGCTCGGCACCCAAGTACAACGTGGCCAACCTCCACGCCGGCGCCGTCGAGCTGTTCGTGGGCAAGAACGCGCACCTGCGCTACTCCACGATTGAGAACTGGTCCAAGAACATGTACAACCTGAACACCAAGCGTGCCACCGTCCAAGAAGGCGGCGACATCGAGTGGATTTCGGGCTCGTTCGGAAGCCACGTCGGCTACCTCTACCCCATGTCGATCTTGAACGGCCGCAAGGCACGCGCGAGCTTCAACGGCATCACGTTTGCCGGCGCCGGGCAGAACCTCGACACGGGCTGCAAGGTCGTCCTCAACGCACCTGAGACCTCCGCGTCCGTCGAGACCAAGTCCATCTCCAAGGACGGCGGCGTGTCGACCTTCCGCAGCTCCATCGTGGCGACTCCCAAGGCGGAGGATTCCGCGGCGTCCGTCTCGTGCCAGTCGCTCATGCTCGACGACCGCAGCCGCTCGGACACCATTCCCGCAATGGACATCCGCTGCAAGAACATCGACGTCGGACACGAGGCGACCATCGGCCGCATCGGCAACGACAAGGTCTTTTATCTGATGAGCCGCGGCATGAGCGAGGAGGAGGCCCGCACGATGATCGTCAACGGCTTTGCCGACCCGGTCAGCAAGGAGCTCCCGCTCGAGTACGCCGTCGAGATGAACAACCTCATCAAGCTCGAAATGGAAGGGGCGATTGGTTAAATGGAAGCACGCACTCTCAACAACGTGAGCGCAATGCCCGCTCCGACCTGGCATTGGCTCCACATGAACGACGCGACGGTCGAGGTCCCCGAGGGGCTTAACGCCGCGAGCGACTTTGCCATCGACGCTGCCGAGGGCACCGCAGGCGCGTTTGACGCCGCGATGGCCGCAGCTCAGAAGGCATGGGATGCCGAGCACGAGGGCTACGAGTACCAGCGCAACTACACCGACGAGCAGGCCGAGAAGCTCGGCGGCACGTCGCTTTCGGCCTACCAGGAAGGCGTCGACGAGGTCGAAGCCTCCAAGGACCTCACGCGCATGTTCGACATGGGCATGGGCGGGGATGCCACGGCATTCCTGCGTGAGACGGCCGGCGCCACGCGCGTCATCGAGGCCAAGCAGGGCGAGCACGCAAGCGCATCCGTCCGTATCGACGGCATCGACGGGCGTGCCAACGTCGCCGCACTCGACATCGTCGCCGCGGCAGACAGCGAGCTCGACGTCTGCATCACGGTCGACTCCCCCACCCCGGGCACCGGCCTTACCGGCAGCACGATTCGCGTGTTCGCGGGCGACAACGCCAAGGTGACCATCACGCGCGTCCAGACGCTCGACGACAGCTGGATCGACCTCGACGACATGGGGCTGTTCCTGGGCAACCAGGCAGACGTGCAGATCAACCAGACCGTCTTGGGCGCCGGCAAGACCTACACCGGACTTGCGGGCGACCTGCGCGGCACCGCAGCCAACGCCAGCGTCGTGACCCGCTACCTCGGCCATGGTGACCAGAAGATCGACTTCAACTACACCTTGCGCCACCACGGCCGCAAGACCACGTGCGACCTCTACGCCAACGGCGTGCTCGCGGGCACCAGCACCAAGACGCTGCGCGGCACGATCGACCTCATCCGCGGCGCGAAGGGCGCCGAGGGCAAAGAAACCGACAACGTGCTGCTCGTCGACGAGGGCGTCCACAACAAGACCGTCCCGACCATCTTGTGCAACGAAGACGACGTCATGGGCAACCACGGCGCCACCATCGGCCACATCCGCAAGGAGCAGATGTTCTACATGGCGAGCCGCGGGCTTTCGCAGGAGCAGGCCGAGGCCATGTTCGTGTCCGCCTCGCTCGAGGACGCCTACATCGAGGCGCCCAACGACGCGACGCGCGCGGCAGTCGTGCGCCTGGGCAACAAGCTCGTCGACGGCTTTGGCGAGCTCGTCGAAGACGAAGTGGAGGAACTCGCATGAGCGTCGACATCACAGCCAACCCATACAAGAAAGACTTCCCGCTTCTCGTGAAGCATCCCGACCTCGCCTTTCTCGACAGCGCGGCAACCGCCCAGCGCCCCGAGGTCGTGCTCGCCGCCGAGCGCGAGTTCTACGAGACCATGAACGCCAACCCGCTGCGCGGTCTCTACGAGCTCTCCATCCGCGCGACCGAGTCGATTGGCAACGCGCGCAAGCACATCGCCGCCTTCATCGGCGCCGGCGAGGAGAACTACCACGACATCGTGTTCACGCGCAACACGAGCGAGTCGCTCAACCTGCTCGCCTACTCCTTTGCACCCACCGTGCTCGAGGAGGGCGACGAGGTCTGCATCACGATCATGGAGCACCACAGCAACATGATCCCCTGGCAGCAGGCCTGCAAGCGCGCCGGCGCCAAGCTCGTCTACCTGTACTGCGACGAGAACGGCCAGATCTCAGAAGAGGAGATGCAAAGGAAGATCGGCCCCAAGACCAAGATCGTCTCCGCCGTGCACGTCTCGAACGTCCTCGGCGTCGAGAACCCGGTCAAGCGCCTGGCTGAACTCGTCCATGCACAGGGCGGCTACATGATTGTCGACGGCGCGCAGTCCGTGCCGCACCTCAAGGTGGACGTGAAGGACCTCGATTGCGACTTCTTCGCGTTTTCCGGCCACAAGATCTTCGGGCCGATGGGCATTGGCGTATTGTGGGGCAAGCACGAGCTCCTCGACGCGATGCCGCCGTTTCTGACGGGCGGCGAGATGATCGAGTCCGTCTCCGAGCAGGACGCCGTCTGGTCCGAGGTCCCCGAGAAGTTCGAGGCGGGCACGCAGGATGCCGCGGGCATCTACGCCACCGACGCTGCGCTCACCTACGTCGAGCAGGTCGGCCTCGACAAGATGGAGGAGCGCGAGGCCGCGCTCATGGAGTACCTCGCCAAGCGCATGGAGGAACTTCCCTACATCGAGGTCGTCGGCCCCAAGGACCCGACAAAACGCTACGGCGCGTTCAGCTTTAACGTGAAAGGCGTCCACCCGCACGATGTTTCTGGTATCTTGAGCGGAGAGAATGTAGCCATTCGCGCGGGCCATCACTGCGCACAGCCGCTGCTCCTGTTCATGGGGATGCATACTTGTTGCCGTGCTTCCGTCGCCTTCTACAACGACAAGCACGATATAGACAGTTTGATCGACGCGCTTGACGTTCTGGGAGGAATGTTCAATGTCAAATAGCACGACTACCAGCATCTACTCTGCTGCCCTGATGGACCACAACGCCCATCCGGACTACAAGTACGAGCTGGAAGACGCGACGTACAGCCACGACGGCATCAACGCGAGCTGCGGCGACGAGATGACGCTCTACCTCAAGGTAAACAACGACACCAACGTCATCGAGGAAGCGTCGTTCACGGGGCATGGCTGCGCGATTAGCCAGGCTTCGGCCGACATGATGGCGGGTCTTCTCGAAGGCGAGTCCATCGAGGAGGCGAAGCGCCTCTCGGGGCTGTTCATTGGCATGATTCAGGGCAACGAGCTGTCCGACGAGGACAAGGAAGACCTGGACGAGGCCGCCGAGCTGCAGTCCATCTCGCGTATGCCCGCCCGCGTCAAATGCGCCGAGCTCGCCTGGCGCACGCTGAACGGCATCCTGGCAGAGCGCGACAAGGAGCTCGCCGGCAAATAGCCGCAACGCACGCATTGCACGACAAGAAGGCCCCGGGAAGCGAATGCTTCTCGGGGCCTTTGCTGTTGGGCTGCAGACAGTTGTCTATTTGGCGTCGACGCTCACGAGAGAGTAGAAGTCGGCGTCCGTGGCCTGCGCGACGACCTCGCGCGGCTTGAACCCGGCGAGCTCGAGCAGAAAGCCCAGACCGACGAGCTCGGCTCCGGCCTGACCGATGAGCTTGACCATCGCGACCGCCGTTCCGCCCGTCGCGATCAGGTCATCGACGATGAGGACCTTGTCCTCGGGTGCAATCGCGTCCTTGTGGATCTCGAGGAAGTTCTTGCCGTACTCCAGCTCGTATTCCTGGCACCAGGCCTCGCGCGGGAGCTTGCCCGGCTTGCGGGCGGGAACGAACCCCGCGCCGAGCTTGTAGGCGACCGGGGCACCCACCATGAAGCCACGGGCCTCGGCACCGACGACCTTGGTGACGCCGCGTCCCGCAAAGTGGTCGGCGATGTCGTCCACCACACGCTGGAAGCCCTGCGCGTCGCCAATGAGCGGCGTGATGTCGCGGAAGAGCACGCCCGGCTCCGGATAATTGGGGATCTTGGCAATCAGGCTATCGTAATCGAAGGAACTCACCGGCGAATCCTCTCTCGCGCTTGTTACAGGATGTGTTTTCACAAACACCCATGATAGCGCGAAGAAAGGCGCGGTCGAGCTAGGAAGCAAGGTGAAGTCCACCATTTTGCGCTGCTGAACCGCCTGCGCTGCGACGCATTGCAGGCGTATGCCCTCCTACCCCTGAAGGAGGCCAGCGCCTCGTCTCCCGCCTGCTTGAGCTTCTCGTCTATGCGATGGCTATCAGTCGGTAATGTCCGAATCCAGGGCAACCGAGAACGAGTAGTCGGGATACTGCTCTTCCATCGTGCTCTTGATGTGCTCGAGCACTGCATGGCGATCGGGCGCATCGAAGCTGATGACCAGGTCAAAGCTCGCGTACTTGGTATCTTCGTCGACGTAGAAGCCGTGCACTTCGATGATGTTATCGTCGCCTTGCGCCAGGTCGTACAGGTACTTGCGCATCTGAGCAGCCGCATCGTCGCCCGTGTTCACCGAGTAGATGCCCACCGTGTGGAGCACGACGTTGTGCTCCTGGAAGACGGCCTTGGAGATCGCGCGGGTCAGGCGGTCGATCTCGTCCGCGGTCATGGTGTCGTCGACCTCGACATGCACGCTGCCCCACAGCTTGTCGGGGCCGTAATCCTCGAGCAGCAGGTCGTAAGCGCCCTTCACACCCTCGATGGAGCTCACGGTCTTCTTAATAGCGGTCGTCAGGTCGGGGTCGATGCGCTCGCCGATGATCTTGCTCAGGACCTCGCGCAGCATGTCGATGCCCGCCTTGATGATGACGAGCGAGATGATCACGCCAAGCCACGCCTCGAGGCTCACGCCCGTGAAGATGAAGATGAACGCCGCAAGCAGCGTCGCCGCCGAGATGATCGAATCCATGAGGGCATCGGTGCCCGATGCCACAAGCGAGCCCGAGTTGAGCTTCTGCCCGCGGCGCTTCGTGTAGAGTCCGAGCACGATTTTGGTCACAACCGCGACCGCCACAATGATGAGCGTCACGGCATCGTAGTTTGCCTCTTCGGGGTTGATGATGCGCCCGACCGACTCCTGCAGGGAGGTAACGCCTGCCCACAGGACGATGACAGCGACAATGATGGTGGTCAGGTACTCGACACGACCATACCCGTAGGGGTGCTTGCGGTCGGGCCGCTTACCCGCGAGCTTGGTGCCGACGATGGTGATGAGCGACGATGCCGCATCGGAGATGTTGTTGACGGCGTCGAGCACGATTGCGATCGAGTTCGAAAGCAAGCCGACCGCTGCCTTGAACGCCGAGAGCAGTATGTTGACAACGATGCCGACGACGCCCGTCTTGATGATGCCCTTATCGCGCTCGTCCATACCCAACTCAAGAATGCGCCCGTCCGCCTTGATCTGCTCCGATTTTTCCTCTGCCATGGTGCCTGAACTCCTCGATTCTCCCGTTGCGCGCCTACAGCTGCGCCTTGATTGCCTGTTCGACCTCGTCCATATCCGTCGTGGGCTCGAAGCGTGCGACGAGCTCTCCCGAGCGGTTGACGAGGAACTTGGTGAAGTTCCAGCCGATGTTGACCGGCTCTCCGTACTGCTTGTTGTTCTTCTTCGCAAACTGCTCGAGCGCCTTCGCCTTGACGCCATGGCCAAAGCCCTCGAAGGGCTTCTCGGCGGCGAGCGCGGTGAACAGCGGGTCGGCGTCCGGGCCGTTCACGTCGATCTTGCGGTACTGCGGGAACTCCGTGCCAAACTTCATCGTACAGAACTGCGTGATCTCCTCGTCGCTGCCCGGTGCCTGGTGGCCAAACTGGTTGCAGGGGAAGTCGAGAATCTCGAAGCCCTGGTCGCGGTAGGCGGCGTAGATGCGCTCGAGGTCCTCGTATTGCGGGGTAAAGCCGCAGCCCGTCGCCGTGTTGACGATGAGGAGCACCTTGCCCTCAAACTGCGTGAGGGAGACCTCGGATCCGTCCTGCGCGGTGACCGTATAATCGAAGAAGCTCATGATGCACGTCCTTTCCGAACGTTGCCGGATATATGATTAGGTCTGATTCTAATTCGTCCGAAGTTAATCTAAGTTAACGAGTGTGCTACAGTAGACTGCCTGACCATGAATAACACGACCCCCGAAAACATCTACCTCGATTACGCCGCGGCGACGCCGGTCGACGCGCGCGTGCTCGAGGCGATGCTTCCCTTCTTTTCCGACGAGTTCTACAACCCGTCGGCACCCTACGCGCTCGCCCGCCGCGCCCGCACTGCCTTCGAGGACGCCCGTGCGGCGCTCGCCCATTGCATCGGGGCACGCCCTATGAGCATCACGCTGACTGCAGGCGCCACCGAGGCGAACAACCTCGCGTTTGCCAGCGTGGACGGCACAGTGCTCACAGACGCCATCGAGCACGAGAGCACGCTTGCCTGCGCGAAGGCGCGCAAGCACGTCCTCGTCGACGTGACGCGCGAGGGCTTTGTGACGCCCTCCGCCATCGCCGCTGCACTCTCCCCCGACGTCGAGCTCGTGAGCGTGGCGCTTGCCAACGGCGAGATCGGGACCGTCCAGAACCTGCGCGAGATCGCCGCCGTCGTCAAGGCCGAGCGCCAGCAGAGGCTCGAAGCCGGCGAAGCGCGCCCGCTGTGGTTGCACACCGACGCCAGCCAGGCGGCGGGTGCCTGCTCGCTCAACGTCTCGACGCTCGAGGCCGACCTCGTCACGATATCTGCCGCAAAGATCTACGGTCCCAAACAGGTCGGCCTGCTGTGGGCAGGCGACAACGTCAAGCTGCGGCCGCTCGTGCGGGGCGGCGGGCAGGAAGGCGGTCTGAGAAGCGGCACGGAAAACGTGCCCGGCGTCGTCGGCTTTGCCGAGGCGCTCCAAATCGCCACGGCAGAGCGCGCACAGGAATCGCGGCGCCTCGCGCAGTTGCGCGACCAGCTGCAGCGCACCTTGCTGCAGGAGTTCCCGTGGGCCGTCGTCTCCGGCCCCAAGAAGAGCCGCTGGCGTCTGCCGGGTCTGCTGCACATCTCGTTTCCCGGGCTCGAGGCGCGGCGTCTCGTCATCTTGCTGGACCAGCGCGGCGTCTCCGTCGGGACGGGGTCTGCCTGCGCGGCGAGCAAGATGCGCATCTCGCACGTGCTCACGGCGATTGGCGCCGATGAGGCAACGGCGGCGGGGAGCTTGCGCATCACGCTCGGGCGCCCCACCACGCAAGAGCAGGTTGAGGCAGCAGCGCGCATCATCATCGAAGTCGTCAACGCCGAGCGCCAGCGTCTCGGCATCAACTAAGGAGCAGCGAGGGCACATGGGCAAGAAGGTTTTCGTCGGCATGAGCGGCGGCGTCGACTCCTCGCTTTCCGCCGCGCTTCTCGTGGGGCAGGGATACGACGTCAAGGGCATCTACATGCGCAACTGGTCGCAGGACCTGCCCGGCTTCAAGTGCCCCTGGGCAGAGGACCTGGCCGACGCGGAGCGCGTCGCCGTCATGCTCGGCATCGACCTCGAGGTGTGGGATTACGAGGAGCAATACAAACGTGACGTCGTCGACTACCTCGTCGACAGCTACCAGCGCGGCTTCACGCCAAACCCCGACGTGATGTGCAACGAGAAGATCAAGTTCGGCGTCTTTGCCGAGAAGGCGTTTGCGGAAGGCGCTGACTTCATCGCGACCGGGCATTACGCGCGCGTGCGCTACGAAGACGGCAAGCCAGCGCATCTCCTGCGCGCCACCGACGAGCACAAGGACCAGACCTATTTCCTGTGGCGCGTGCCCGGCAGCATGCTCTCGCGCGTGATCTTTCCCATCGGAGACATCGCCAACAAAGAGATTGTGCGCCAGATGGCCGCAGAGCGCGGGCTCGAGGTAGCCAAGAAACCGGATTCCGACGGCATCTGCTTTATCGGGCCGGTAGGCATCCAGCAGTTTTTGCTCAGCCAGCTCGAGCGCAAGCCCGGCGACATTGTCGAGTACGAGACGGGCGATGCACTCGGCAGACACGACGGCGCGTTTCTCTTCACGGTCGGACAGCGCAAGGGCCTCGACTTGGGCGGCGGCCCGGCACGCTACGTGGTCAAGACCGACACGGCAGACAACATCGTCTACGTTTCCGCCGACAAGGAATGCCCGGCGCTTTGGACGAACGTCATCGAGCTCACGGACTGCAAGTGGGTCTGCGGCACGGCACCCGATGCGGCGGCGTACCTGATCCGCAGCCGCCACACCCGCAAGCTGGAGGAGGCGCGCATCGAGGTCGACCCGCGCGACGCATCAAAGGCACGCGTATGCTTCGACGAGCCCGTGCACACGGTCGCACCCGGTCAAGCAGTCTCTGTCTACGACGGCCTCGAGTGCCTGGGCGGCGGCATCGTCTCAAACAACTTGTAAACCGCGCGCAGAGAAATCCTGAGCGCGCTACTCCACATCGACTTCGGTGATGCAGCTGACGCCAGCATCCGGGCAAAGCGCCTGCAGGCGTTTGTCACCGGTCATCAGCGTGGCGTCGTTGCGGCGGGCAAGTACCAGATAGAGCATGTCGTATACGCTGTGGTCGAGCGAGACTGCCAGGGCAAAGGCCTCGACGAGCATGTCATCGGCAGGCACGAGCCTGTCGGGAAGCGCGAGCGCATCTTGGATCAGCCCCTTTGCCTCGCCTTTCTCCATGACCGCCCGATGGACCAGCTTCCACGCGACATTGACGGCTTCTATGGAGTAAAGCGATGGCGAGATCACCTCTTCCTCGGGCAGGAGAAGCGTGCGCAATGCTCTTCCCTCGTCCGTGCCGAGAGCAATCTCCATGCCTGCGCTGCAATCCAGCACGATCATCGCTCGTCCCTCATCTCTCGGACGATGTCCCCTATGCTCCCCGGCGCAATCTGAGAACCATACCCGCGCGAGGCAATGCGGGCGAACAGCTCCGCCCTTCGCTCGGCACGCTGACGTGCAGCCTGCCCAGAAGCTATTGCCTCTGGAATCACGACGGTACCCGCCGGCTCGGCGCGAGACTCCTCGCAAGCCAAGAAGTGCTCCATCACGATGTGCTTAGTCTGCTGGGTGATGGAACGGTGATTTGCCGCCGCCTCGGCCTTTATCTGGTCGTAGATTGCCTGGGGGAAATCCCTCACTTGAACAGCGGGCATACCGGGCCTCCTCTCGAGCGTTCTCTTATAGATGCATTTTAAATGCACATTAGATGCACTTCAAGATTTTGAGACGAGGGGCCGTGGGTATCGTGCCACTTTGGCACGAAGGGACACCCCGGCTTGCCCCTCCGCACCAAGCGAAGGAGCAAGCCAGATGAGAGTTAGTCGCCCAGGAAGACGGCCTTGATGCGCTGCCAGACGCTGCGCTGGCCCACGGGCGGGAGCTTGGACCCCTTCTGCTCGTCTTGCTGCATCGGCTCCTTCTTCTCGTAAATGCTCACGTCCTGGAGCGGGTGGTCGATGCACCAGTTATGCAGGCAGAACGGCGCATCGGGAATGTCGAGCTCGGCGGCGTCCCATCCCTCGCGCACGAACGTGTACGTCCCGTCGGGCTGAATGCTGCGCGCCTTCGTGTTGTCTTGGAAGATCTTGTCCAGGTACGTGTTGATCCACGACTTGATATCCCGGTCGTAGATGGGGCACGCGACCTCGACGCGGTGCACGAGATTGCGCGTCATGAGGTCCGCAGACGAGATGTACATGTCCATATCGCCGTCGGTGCCAAAGCAGTAGATGCGGCTGTGCTCCAGGAACTGCCCGACGATGCTGCGCACGTGGATGTTCTCGGTGCGCTTGGGCACCCCGGGCAGCAGGCAGCAGATGCCGCGGATGTTCATGCGGATCTGCACGCCGGCATTCGACGCCTCGGACAGGCGGTCCATGATGTCGCGCTCGGTAACGGAGTTTGCCTTGATGGTGATCCTGCCGGCGGGCCCCTTGGCGATCTCGCGGTCGATGAGCGCGAGCAGCGTCTGCTTCATGTTGGCCGGCGCGACGAGCAGACCCGTGTAGGCGCCGTTCAGGTTGCCGATCAGCATGTTCTGGAAGAACGAGACCGCGTCTTTGCCGATGGTCTCGTTGGCCGTGAACAGGCACAGGTCGGTGTACAGGCGCGCCGTCTTCTCGTTGTAGTTGCCCGTGCCGATCTGGGTGAAGTTCGTCGTCCTCCCGTCGACCTGCTTGGTGATCAGGCAGATCTTGGAGTGGCACTTGAAGTTCTCGAGGCCGTAGACGATCGTGCAGCCGGACTCCTCGAGGCGCTCGGACCACTCGATGTTGTTGGCCTCGTCAAAGCGGGCACGCAGCTCCATCAAGACCGTGACCTCTTTGCCGTTCTCGGCTGCCTCGATGAGGCGCTGCGCCACGCGCGACTCGGATGCCAGGCGGTAGATGGTGATCTTGATGGACGTGACGGCAGGGTCGTGCGCCGCCTCCTGCAGCACCGCCAAGAACGCGTCCATCGAGTCGTACGGGTAGAACAGCATGCGGTCGCGCTCGGCGATCTGGTCGAGCAGGCTGCGCTCGTAATCGAACACCTTGGACTGGCGCGGGGTGAACGGCGGATAGCACAGCTGCGCCTTGAGCGCGGGGTCGAGGCTTCGCTCCATGCCGAACACGCCCTGGATGGCGATGGGCGCAGAGTAGGTCAGGATCTGGTTCTTGTTGAGCTCGAGGCGCTCGAGCAGCACGCTGCGCACCTCTTTGTCGAGCTCGCCGCGCACCTCGAGACATACCGGGTTCAGGCGGTTGCGCTTCTTGAGGAGCTTGGAGACGTGCATGCGGTAATCGCTCTCGTCATCGTCGAACTTCTCCTCGTCAAAGCTGATGTCGGCGTTGCGCCTGACGCTCAGCACGACGGGAGACGACACCGTGTAGATGTCGAAGAGCTTGCCCAGGTTGTGGATGATGATATCTGCCGTGCGCACGAAATGGCCGGGATGGTCGGGGTCGGAGATGACCTCGGGGGCCTTTTCGGGCAGCGGGACGATGCCCATGAGCGTCTCTCCGTTTTCGTCGGTGAGCTTCATCGCGATGTAAAGCGCCTTGTTCTGCAGATGAGGGAAGGGATGGCGCGCATCGATGACCTGCGGGGAGAGCACGGGGAGCAAGAACTCGCGGTAGTAGTCGCGCGCGAACTTGCGCTCCTTCTTCGAGAGCTGCTCGAGGTCGAGTTCGACGATGTCGTACGCCTCGAGCTCTTCTTGCACCTTCTTGTAGACCTTGTCGCGCAGCTGGATGAGCTCGCGCGCAGAGGCGAGCACGGCATCGACCTGCTCTTCCGCGGTCATGTTGGACTTGTTGTCGCGGCCGTCGGGGTCGATGAGCATGATGTCGGTCAGGCTGCCCACGCGCACCATGAAGAACTCGTCGAGGTTGCTGTCGAAGATTGCGACGAACTTCATGCGCTCGTACAGCGGCACCGTGTCGTCGAGCGCCTCTTCGAGCACGCGCTTGTTGAACTGGAGCCAGGACAGCTCGCGGTTCTGCGTGTAGCTGAAGTCGCGCTTGCTGTGCGTTTTCACCGGCCTGATGTTGGCGACGACTTCCTCGGCAGCAGTAGGAGCGGGCTCTTCGGGCGCCGGCGCGGCAGGCTCTTCTTCGGCGGCATCGCCCTCGGCATTCTGGGCATCTTGGGCGCCTTTGGCGTCTTCTGCCCCGTCTTTCTCGAACAGGTCGCGCGTGCCCTCTCCTGCGGCATCTCCGCCTTTCGGGTCTGCAGCTGCTTCCTGCTCTGCATCTTGTTTGGAACCATTCGTTTCAATACCCATGAAAGCCTCCCTCGTGGACTTCACACGCATCTGAACTGGTCTTTCTTTTATCTTAACATGAAATAAACACGCGTCGGCGAGGAGTCGCCAGCGGTGCGAAAAACTCCCCTGAGCTACTTGCCGATGACCCGCTCGTAGAGGTAGCCCTCGCGCACGCCGCTCTGGCTGACGAGGACCCTCTCGACGCCGAAGCGATGCGCGAGCGCCTCGAAGATGACGAAGCCGGGAGTGATCGTGTGCACGCGGTCGGGGCAGATGCGCAAGATGATTTCACGCGCGGTGTCCTGCCCGGCGTAGAGCACCTCGTGCAACAGCTCGAGATCGCTCACCGAGAACTCATTGGTGCCACGCTCCCTGCGGCAGAGGTGGTTGATCAGCTTGCAGACGGCGCGCGCCGTGCCGCCGATGCCACACAGCACCTCGTACTCCCCCAGCTTCTTGATGCCGGCATCGTCGAGCAAGCCCTTGACCAGCTTCTCCATGCTCTTGAGCTCTTTTTTGGTGGGAAGGATCTTGTCCACGCACGCCTCGTAGAGCTTGAGCGAGCCGATCTTGAGGCTGTCTGCATACACGGGATCGTCGTGCTCGAAGCAGACGATCTCGGACGAGCCGCCTCCGATGTCGGTGAGCACGCCCCGGTCGAGCGAGCAGTCGTGCCGAAAGCTCGAAAAGCCGAGCAGCGCCTCTTCCTTGCCGGAGACGAGCTCGACCGTGTGCCCCGTGCGCTGCTCGATGGCGGCGAGCGCCTCCTTGCTGTTCGTGACGTTGCGCAGCGACGCCGTCGCGAACACGTGCACATCGTCTACCTGGAGATGGTCGACGATGGTACCCAGATAGCGCAGCGCCTCGCAGGCGCAGTCGATGCCCTCGGGCGAGAGAGCGCCTTCGTCGTCGACGTAGGCGGCAAGCCCGGCCGTGATCTTCTTGGAGAGCAGCCGCTCGAACGAGCCGTCCTCCTCGATCATGTAGACGGACAGGCGGATGGTGTTGCTCCAGACGTCGATGAGGGCTACTGACATGGTCGACTCACTCCCTAAAACTGCGCGTATTCACACCCCAGTATAGGCAGAAGCCACATCGCACGATGTGGCTTCTGGGTGAACTCTCTGTCAAACGCCGGTGAACTCGCGGCGCGAAAGGCATGCCTACAGGGCAAGCTCCTCGGGCACGTCGAGGATGATGCACGAGACCTCGTCGCCTTTCGCATGCCCCTCGTCGCCACGCGGGACGACGACGAGCGCGTTCGAGCGCTGCAGCGGGCCGAACAGCCCCGAGCTCTGCTTCTTGAGCGGCAAGGCGACGTATCCGCCGTCCTCCCCCTTCTCGATGACGGCGCGCATCAGGGTCATGCGCGCGTCCTTCTTTGCCTTGACGTCGGTCGCGAGCTTGGCCTTGAGCTCGATGCGGTCGAAGTGCGAGTACCCCTGCATCTTGCGCAGCGCCGGACGCACGAGCATCTGGAAGCCGATGTAGGCGGCAGCCGGGTTGCCGGGCAGGCCGAAGACCGGCACGCCGTCCACGATGCCGAAGGTCTGCGCCTTGCCCGGGCGCATGTTGACCGTGGACAGGTAGAGCTCGCCGAGGTCCTCGACGACGCGCTTGATGAAGTCGAAGTCGCCGTTGGCCGCGCCGCCGGTCGTGATGACATAGTCGTAGTCCTTCACGGCCTCTTTCACGGCGTCGACGAGCGCCTCGTAGGTGTCTTTCACGATGGGCAGGATGGTGGGGATACCGCCAGCCTCGACGACGCATGCCGCCAGCGAGGCGGAGTTGGAGTTGCGGATCTGGCCTTTTGTGGGCACGACCGAGGGGTCGACCAGCTCCGAGCCCGTCGCCATGATGGCCACGCGCGGACGGCGGTAAGTCGGGACCTCGACGACGCCGCAGCTCGCGAGGAAGCCCACGCCGCCGCTGTTGATGACCTCGCCCGCCTTGACGACAGTCTCGCCCGCCTTCGCGTCCTGGCCTGGCTCGCGCACGTTGTTGCCGAGCTTGACCGGCGCCGTGAAGCTCACGCGGCCGCCGGGCATGCCGTCACCGGACACGACGCCGACGATCTCGTACTTGACGACGGAGTCGGCGCAGGCTGGAAGCGGGGCGCCCGTCATGATGCGCAGGCACTGGCCGTCTTCGAAATCACCCTCATAGTAGTCGCCCGCCGCGACCTCTGCGAGAACGTCGAGCTCGACGGGGTTTTGCTCGCTCGCGTTCTCGAGCTGGCTTGCGCGCACGGCAAAGCCGTCCATGCACACCGCGGCAAACGGGCCGTTGTCGATATCGGCCTTGAGGTCTGCTGCTGCAACGCGACCGGCGGCGCTGATGAGGTCGACCGTCTCGGTCTCGAGGAGCTCGGTGTGGTCGAGCACGATCTGGCGTGCCTGGGGAAGTGGGGTAAGTTCAGCCATCTTGCGTTCCCTTCGAAAGGTTTGAGTTCGAAATGACGATGCGCATCATTCTACCCCAGTAAGAATAGATTTGAGCGCGGACATACCGACGTCCGGGGATACAAGCACCTACAGCAGCAGCGATATGCCGTAGATGACCACGAGGTGCGCAGGGTAGTAGATGTAGAAGAGGTGCTTCATCTTCCACGTGCCGCGCTTGCCGTTGTAGAGCAGCAGAAGCGGAACGGTGGCAAGCCCCCACCACTGCGTGCCGCCCACAGGGACCGTCAGGGCAACGAGCACGAGCCCGCAAGTCATGAGGGCGACGGCGAGCACATGGCGGTGGCTGCGCCTGGCGGCGGGCATGAGCACGCGCGGCAGATAGCAGAGCACCGGCAGCAGCACGCCCCAAAAGCCGTAGTCGATGCTGAAATCGCCCGGGCGCAGCAGCGATGGCAGGCCCCAGCACACGAACGCATCGAGTGCGAGAGCGCCGGCAAGCGCGAGGGCGCCCCGCATGTCGCGGCGCGAATCGGCCAGCTGCACGGCGTACACGGTGACGATGGAGAGCGCAAAAGTCGAAAGGATGCTCTGCTCGAGACTTCCGAGGGCGAAGAAGTACACGAGCTGGCAGGCAGCACCGAGAGCGACGATGCCGCCGAGGTAGCGCTTCTTGTCGTGCGTGTAGAAGCAACCTTCGGCGATCATGTACGCGAAGATCGGGTAAGCGAGGCGCCCGATGATGCGCAGGACGGTGACCTGCGGGAAGATGACGACGCCGATGTGGTCCACCGTCATCGCGATAAGCGCGAGTATTTTCAGCTGATTGCCCGTCATGATGCGGGTATTGTATCCGAGCTTCGGCTGGTGGGCACGGGACAGGCCGGGCATCGAGCTGCCACGAGACTGGCTAAGGGCGACGGTTTCGGGGGCGAAAACGTCACCCTTGGGGCGTTCCGCGGCGGAATCCGTCTCCCTTGCGGCTTCCCGTGGCATCCAGGGCACCAGCCTGCCGCGGGACAGGCCGAGGGCGACGAGTTTCGCGAGTCGCGTGTCGCCCTCGGGGCTTTTCGCGGCAAGCCCTCTCTCCCTTGCAGCGTTCTGCGACACCCCATGCGCCTGGCAGTCACGAGACGCAGCAAGGGCGAAGGACCCTGGAGGCCGGCGCGTCTCCCTCGCGGCGGTCCGTGACAGATGCGTCTCCCTCGCCCACTCTCGCGGCATCCTCCACACCGAGCTGCCACGAGGCCGGCCAAGGGCGACGGTTTCGGGGGCGAAAACGTCTCCTTCGCTGCGTTCCGCGGCAGAATCCGTCGCCCTTGAAGTCCCCCGTGACATCCCATGCAAATCGGAGCAATTCCACCGCCTCATTTCGGCTATCCTTCTTGCGAACCGCAACCCACCTACGAACGGAAGCATCACTCCATGCCTCAGGAACTGCGCAAGCGCCACAGATCGCACGCCCGCCCGCTAAAGAACCTCGACAAGCGCTTCGAGTGGTACGCCGACGGCGTCGAGCTCGAGCCCGCCGAGTGCAAGGGCGCATGGGCGGCACGCCACTTTCCCGCTGCGCGCGAGGTGCACCTCGACCTCGGGTGTGGCAAGGGCCAGTTCTCGCTCGCCCAGGCAAAAGAGCACCCCGACCAGCTCTTCATCGGGCTCGACTACGAGAAGATCTGCATAGCGCTCGCCGCAGAGAAGGTCGTCGAAAACGGGCTGGACAACGTGATCTTCACCCTCGCAGACGCCGAGGACCTCGGAGACCTCTTTGGCCCGGGCGAGCTCGACGCCATCCACCTCAACTTCTCCACGCCGCACCCGCGCAAAAAGCACGCCACAGAGCGCCTCACCTACGTGGACAACCTCATCATGTACCGTCCGCTTCTCAAAGACGGCGGCACCATCCACATGAAGACGGACAGCGCGCCGTTCTTCGAGTTCTCGCTCGTGCAGTTCGATCTGGCGGGTTACGACGTCGTGTGGAGCTCGACCGACCTCAGGGCGGACCGCCCCGAGTTGGCGACGACTGAGTACGAAGACCGCCTGACGGAAAAGGGCGCGAAGATCCATGCGCTGCGCGCCGTCAAGGCAGACCGCCCCTGCACGCGCGAGCAGACCGCCGCGCTGTCGCTGTTCGACTACCTACCCGAAGACCTCGAGCACATGGACTACATCCCCTACGGCATGGAGCGCGGCGTGATGAACATGAGAAACGTGCGCGCCAAACAACGAGCGAAACTCCAGGGCAAGTAGCTTCCAGACGTATCCGCCTGCACCGCGTTCCCCGAAAAAATCGAACCGTAGGTCAAATGCGCATCCGCGAATCTGCGGTTATCCTCATATAGTGAATCGACTATTCACGCATCTAGATGGGGAGAAGCCTTGAGTACCACCACTAAAACCTCTGCCGGCAAATCCGAGAAGAAGGGGCTCGGCCTGACGACGTGGATCCTCCTGTCGCTCATCGCGGGCATCGTCGTCGGCATCATCTGCAGCTTTGTCATCCCCAACGGCTCGACCGCGGACACGATTTTGATCGAGGGCATCTTCTACGTGCTGGGCCAGTGGTTCATCCGCTTGATGCAGATGCTCGTCATCCCGCTCGTGTTCTGCTCGATTGTCTGCGGCGCCGCCTCGATGAGCGACCCGAAGATGCTCGGCAAGGTGGGCGTCGGAACCATCCTCATGTACCTTGTCACGACGGCCGTCGCGGTAATCATAGCGCTTGGTCTTGCCGGAATCGTGCAGCCGGGCGTAGGTCTTGACATGGCGTCGGTGGTCACCCAAGAGCCCAAGGCGACCTCGACCGACCAGACGATGGTCGACGTACTCGTCAACATTATCCCCACCAACGTGGTCGACGCGATGGCAAAAGGCAGCATGCTCCAAGTCATCTTCTTCGCGCTCGTGCTCGGCTTTATCTTGGGCCGCCTCGGCAAGAAGGTCGGCACCGTCAACCGCTTCTTCTTCCAGTTCAACGCCATCATGATGAAGATGATCGGTCTCGTACTGAAGGTCGCCCCCATCGGCATCTTCTGCCTGATCGCGCGTACGTTCGCCAACCTCGGCATCAACGGCATGCTGCCGATGCTCAAGTTCATCGGCACCGTCTACCTGGGTCTCGCCGTGCAGCTGCTCGTCGTGTACATGCTTCTGCTCGTGGTCTTCACGCGCCTCAACCCGTTCCACTTCCTGCACAAGTTCTGGCCGGTCATGGTGTTCGCGTTCTCGACGAGCTCTTCTAACGCCACCATCCCGCTTAACATGGAGACGCTCGAGGAGAAGGTCGGCGTCAACCCCAAGGTCTCGTCGTTCACCATCCCGCTGGGCGCCACCATCAACATGGACGGCACCGCCATCATGCAGGGCGCGGCCGTTGTCTTCATCGCACAGGCTTTTGGCATCGATCTCACTCCCGCCATGCTCGTCACCACTGTCGTCACCGCGGTCACGGCCTCTATCGGCACGGCAGGCGTCCCGGGCGTCGGCACGATCATGCTCGCCATGGTCTTCGAGAGTGTCGGCCTGCCCGCCGAGGGCGTCGCCATGATCATGGGCATCGACCGCATTCTCGACATGGGCCGCACGACCATCAACATCACGGGCGATGCCGTCGTGACCACCATCATGGCCAAGCTCACCGGTATGCTCGACACGGGAGTCTTCAAGAACTCCGACTTTGGCGCCGTCGACGCCGATTCTCTGGGCGAGCCCGACGAGCCCACTGACTACGACGAGTTCACCGAGCACGATGGCACATCCGAGATTGGTAACGAAGGCAACCTCGACAAGTTCGAGGACATCGAAGAGCCCAAGATCGTCTCCAGCAAGAAATAGCCAGCACACCGCAGGAACAAAGGACGTATTCGTGGACCTCGTGGGCTTTATCACGGGCGGGCTCCCCCTCTGGGGGCTCGCCATCGTCTTGCCGTTGCTCTTCATCGCAGGCTTCGTCGACGCCATCGGAGGTGGCGGCGGGCTCATCTCCATACCCGCCTACCTGTTTTGCGGGCTGCCACCGCATCTCGCCATCGGCACGAACAAGCTGTCGTCTTCGATGGGCACGTCCATCGCGACCTGGCGCTACGCCAAAAACGGCTACATCCCCTGGAAGATCGCTGGCTTGAGCGTCATCACGGCGCTGCTCGGCTCGTTTCTGGGAGCGCGGCTCGCGCTCGTCGCGAGCGACCGCTTGCTCATGATATTCATGCTCGTCGCGCTGCCCATCGTCGGGTTCTACGTCATCTACAAGAAGGACCTGAACAACGGCAAGCCCGCCTTTGGCGCGTCGAAAACGGCAATCCTTTGCATGGCAGTCGCCTTCGTGGTGGGCATCTACGACGGCTTCTACGGCCCGGGCACCGGCACGTTTCTGCTTCTGCTGCTCACAGGCGTCGCACGCCTCGATGTCTTCAAGGCGGCCGGCGTGACCAAAGCCATCAACCTCACCACCAACGTCACAGCGCTCGTTGTGTTCCTCGCCTCGGGAACCACGCTCATTGGTCTTGGCATCACCGGCGGCATCGCCAACATCGCCGGAAACTACCTGGGCGCAAAACTTTTTTCCAACAAGGGATCGGCCATCGTTCGCCCCATCATCCTCGTGGTGATCATCGTCTTTGCGGTGCGCCTCATCCTCCAGCTAGCTGGCATTATGTAATTTTTTGCTTCGGTGACCGTAGCATTTCCGCAGGTCATATATTGTTTCGGTTCCCGTATTATCCTTTGTTGAGATTATTTCTATTTCAATATTATCTGTTGCGAAGTACATAGTTTGATGCAAGAATATTTGCATTCCGCCTCGGGGAGGCGAGGCACGAACCAATCAGTTTTGAAAGGGGTTTCAATGAAACGCAAGAACGTGATGCGGCTCATCGTCTGCGGCGTCGTCGCCGGCGCAATGGCCGCGATGCTGGCGCTTTCGGGATGCGGCGGCAGCCAGGCTTCGAGCTCCAACGGGTCGAGCAATTCCAGCAACGGCGGCCAGCAGGTCGAACTGCAGATCTTCGCCGCGAACTCTCTGGAAAAGGCGCTGCCCGAGGTCCAGGAACTCTACACCAAGTCTCACTCCAACGTCACGTTCAAGGACACGCAGTTCAAGGCATCGGGCGACCTGGTCCAGCAGCTTACGGCGGACAATTCCGCAGCCGACGTGCTGATCACCGCCTCGACCAAGACCATGGACAAGGCTGCCGACCTCATCACGTCCGACACCCGCAAAGACATGTTCACGAACGACCTCGTCGTCACCACCAAGAAGGACAGCGACATCAAGATCACCTCGCTCGAGGACCTGAAGAACGTCAAGGGCACCATCGCCATCGGCGAGCCCAACACCGTCCCCGCCGGCAAGTACGCCATCCAGGCGCTCAAGAGCGCTGGCCTCGTCACCTACGATGAGGATGCGGACGGCAAGATCACCAACATCAAGCCGCAGGGCATCACGCTCGACTACGGCTCCGACAAGGTAGGCACCGTTGCCAACCACATCGCGACGGGCGACTTTGCCGCCGGCCTCGTGTACTCCTCCGACATCTACCGCTACGACGGCATCCAGTCTGCGTACGTCACCCCGTCTGATTCGCACAAGGCGATCAAGTACCCGGGCGCAGTCGTCAAGACCAGCTCCAACGCCGACGTTGCAGCCGACTTCCTCAACTTCTGCATGACCGATGCAGATGCTCAGAAGATCTTCAGCAACTACGGCTTCGAGCTCGCCGGCTAAATCCTCCCTTATCGAGCCGGCTACTCCGAGAAGGCGGGTGCGAGGCGCAAGCCCAGCATCCGCCTTTTCCTTTGAGCATCCCGCACGCACCAACCGTTTCCCATCAGATAGAATGTCTAGCGCGAATATTTCGCAACGAGAATAGACTGTGAAAGGGGCAGCTTTTCACCCATGAAGAAATGCGTTTTGGCAGTTTGCGTCTTTATGATTGCCGCGCTGGGCGTCTTTGGCGCCCTCGCCTTTGCAGATAGCGACTCTTCCACAGTTAATTCCAACAAGGACGCGGCAACCTCCATCGTGAGCGACAGCACCGCCTTTGGGCTGCAAGACGTCGAGCGCAGCCAGGTGGGCATGAACAAGACCGTCAACGGCACCTACTACGGCTACGTCTTCCCGCTTGGCAAGAACGCGTCGTACTTCTCCGTCGTCGTGACAAACGACAAGATCATCGCCTACATTCCCGCGCAGATGGCCCAAGATGCCTGCTTTGACATCTCCGACCCCGCGCAGTGCTCGGCCTTCGAGTCGATGCTCTCGTCGCTCGACACCGACCTTTCCGACGGCGGCGTCCCGCTTTCGAGCCTCAACACGGAGTGGGTGTTCACCTCCAACGCCGAGTACACGAGCGGCGCCTACACCTACACCTTCGACACCAGCATCGACGGCTACACGTACGTCGTGTGCAAAGGCGCCGACAAGGAGAGCTCGCGTGGGGCGGCGAAGTTCTGCCTGTCGGGCTCGGTGCTACCCAAAGACCAGGTGACCGTGGTAGACGACGGTGGCTGGCTTGGCCAGCTCATGAAGTTTCTGAGCCCCGACAACATGGACTACCGGCCGCTGTGGGTCTCGCTCAAGACCGCCGGCGTCGCGATGATCTTCATCTTCATCCTCGGCATTTTGGCCGCCCGCAAGGCCATGAACGTCAAGAGCCGCTGGAAGGGGCTGTTCGACTCGCTGTTCACCATCCCGATGGTCCTGCCCCCTACCGTGTGCGGCTTCATCTTGCTCGTGATATTTGGCAGCTCGACCCCGTTCGGACGTTGGCTCATGGACCGCGGCATCCAGCTCGTCTTTTCGTGGCCCGCTGCCGTCCTCGCGGCGACCGTCGTAGGCTTTCCGCTCATGTACCGCACGGTACTCGGCGCCTTCGAGGCACTCGACACGAACATGCTCGACGCGGCGCGCACGCTCGGCTGGTCCGAAGGGCGCATCTTCCGCAAGCTCATGCTGCCGCTTGCCTGGCCGTCCATCGCGGCGGGCATCGTTCTCGCCTTCGCCCGCGCCATGGGCGAGTTCGGCGCGACGCTGTTCGTTGCAGGCAACTACGCGGGCGTGACGCAGACCATGCCCATCGCGATCTACTTCGCGTGGATGGGCGGCAACTCCCCCGTCGCCGTGTTCTGGGTGGTCGTGGTCATCATCATCTCGTTTGTCATCATCTTGATCATCAACATCTACTCCGCGCATGCGCAGCGCTACCGCAAGGTAGGCGGCAAGGGCACGAAAGAAGACGCGATCTACACGGCAGACCCGAGCGCAGCAGGCGAGGTAGCCTTCGCGATCGACGAGCATATGGCCGCAGAGCTCGGCTTTAACGCGAAACACGGGACCAGCATCGCAGATGACAAGGACCTTGAGGAAGGAGCCGAACGATGAGCCTCGAAGTCGATATCAAGAAGCACCTCTCCTCGTTCGATTTGGACATCTCGCTGACGGCGGGTAACGAGACCCTGGGCTTTCTGGGGGCATCGGGCTGCGGCAAATCGCTCACGCTGCGCTGCATCGCCGGTGTCGAGACGCCCGACGAGGGGCGTATCGTCGTCAACGACAGAGTGTTCTTCGATTCTGAGAAAAAGATCAACCTCTCCCCTCAGGAGCGCAAGACCGCGCTGCTGTTCCAGAACTACCAGCTCTTTCCCAACCTGTCCGTCGCGGAAAACGTCGCCGCGGGCATGGATCCCAAGATGGACAAGGAGGAGCGCGCCGAGCTCGTGCACAAGTACCTCGCGCTCTTTGGCCTGGCGGGCTTCGAGAAGCGCTACCCCATGCGCCTTTCCGGTGGCCAGCAACAGCGCGTGGCACTCGCCCGCATGCTCGCCGCGCGTCCCAAGATCCTCATGTTCGACGAGCCGTTCTCGGCGCTCGACGCGCATCTCAAAGAGTCGCTGCAGCAGTCGCTGCTCGACCTGTTCGACCTGTTCGACGGCACGATCCTCTACGTCAGCCACGACATCGACGAGGCGTTTAGGTTCTGCCATCGCATCGCCGTCGTCGACAACGGGCACATCATGGAAATCGGGCGCACGCGCAAGCTCATGCACCGCCCCAGCACGCTCGCGGGCATGAAGCTTTCGGGGTGCAAGAACATCAGCTGCGCGAGAAAGATCGGCGAGCATAAGGTCGAAGCCGTCGACTGGGGCATGACCTTCGACGTCGGACCCGACCGTCCCGTGCCCGACGACGTGAAGTACCTGGGGATCCGCGCCGGCTTTATCCGCGAGGCAGACCCCGACGAACTTTCGGGCAAGAACCTGTACGCGCTGCACGTGCACCGCGTGTCCGACACGCGCTTCGAGCGCACGGTCATCCTCGACGCGCCCGCCGGCAACCCGCAGTCGCGCATCTACTGGCGCGTCTCCAAGAAGGCCTACGGCGTGCACAACCTGCCCAAGGACGGCGACACGATGCGCCTGCACTTCGACGCGCGCCAGATGTTCCTCGTCGACAAATAGGCTCCCCATCGCATCTCCGTCACGGGGTCGGTTCTCCTTGGTCATCGGCATGCCCGAACGGGGTCGGTTCTCCTTGGTCATCGGCGTGCCCGAACGGGGTCGGTTCTCCTTGGTCATTCTGGGAGCACGGCGTGCGGTTTTCTGGGGGTCATGTGTGTTATCTCAAGCGTGAATAGTTTGGGGGTACTATGTACACACCGATTCAAACAACCCAATGGAGCATTTCATGTCCGTAACCGAAAATGAGCAGCCAAAACTGGCGCTGCTCATAGACGCCGATAACGTCTCTGCAAAATACCTTCCCACCATCCTCAACGAGATCCCCAAGTACGGCATCGCCACGTACCGCCGCATCTACGGCGACTTCACGGATCCCCAGATGGCCAGCTGGCGCCCCAAGCTGCTCGACAACTCCATCACGCCCATCCAGCAGTTCTCCAACGTGAAAAGCCACAAGAAGGGCGAGAAGGCCGGCAAGAACGCCACCGACTCGACCCTGATCATCGACGCGATGGACATCCTCTACGGCGGCAAGGTCGACGGCTTCGTCATCGTCTCGTCCGACAGCGATTTCA
>JBJEHP010000265.1:0-6418 GCA_051876145.1 Coriobacteriales bacterium
AAAGGGCAGGCGCCTCAATCCGTAAACTCCGTAAAGCTCTTGCCAGGCTAGTTGTTCCAGAAGCTTCCGCTGTTCGACCCGCTACCGCTGCCAGAACCGTATCCAAACATGTTGCCAAACAGCTCGTTGAGCATATCGCTGTTCGACCCGCCACTGCTCGAACCGCCGTTTCCGGAGCCGCCGTTGCCGTAACCACGTCCGCTCCCGTTGCCGCCATAGTAGTTCTCGTTGGAAGGCGCTCCGTTGTCCGCGTACTCTTCCGACTGGTCCGCGTCAGAGCCGAGAGTCGCGGTCGTCGTGTTCTCCTGGCCGTTTCTCACATACGTGATATCAAGCGTGTCGCCAGCGCTCTTCTTGCTCACCGCAACGCTCACGTCGTTCGTCGAGGTGACATCCGACCCGTCGATCTTGGTGATGACATCACCGGTCTGCAGGCCAGCAGAGGCAGCCGCCGTATCCTTGAACACCGACGTCACCTTGACACCGGCCGGATCATTCGACTTGCTCATGGTGATGCCGAGGTAGGCATGATTGACCGTCTGACCGTTGATCAGCTGCTCGGTGACCGATTGAACCTCCGCCGACGGAATCGCGAAGCCCAGGCCGGCGCTGCTCTGAGACGTCGAGGAGATGTAGGTGTTGATGCCGATCAGGCGCCCCTCGCTGTCGACCAGCGCGCCACCGGAGTTACCGGGGTTGATCGCCGCGTCGGTCTGAATCATGTCGGTGTAGACCGTCGTGCCCAGTCCGCTCTCGTCAGACAGGACATCGGAACGGTACAGCGCCGAGACGATGCCCGTGGTAACCGTCTGCTCGTAACCGTACGGCGAACCGATCGCCATGACCCACTGGCCGACGTTGAGGTTCGTGGAATCGCCCCACTCCATCACGGTCAAGCCGCTTGCCTTGATCCTGATGACCGCGAGGTCGGTCTTGGAGTCGTAGCCGACGCTTTCGGCGGTGTACTGCTGATCGCCGACCTTGACCGTTGCCTTGGATGCGCCCTCGACGACATGGTAGTTGGTCACGATGTAGTAATAGTCGCCGTCCTGCTTGATGATGACGCCGGACCCGAGCGCGCTCGGGCTGTTGGAGGAGGAGTTTCCGCTGTTGAAGTACTGGCTGTAGTCGGAGGACGTGTTCGAGTACACGTAGATGGTCACGACGGAGTCGATGTCCTTCGCGGCGACCGCCTCGGCCGTCGTGGCCTCGTCATCGCCGGTAATGGTGATCGTGCCGTTGCTGCTGCTCACCGTGCCGGACTTCATGCCGTTGAACAGCGGGGTCCACGACCAGAGCATCATTACGAGGGCGACGACAATCACTGCGCCGATAGCGCCGCCACCGACTGACTTCAGCATGCTGTGGTCACCAGAATGCGGCTTCTTCTCCTTCTTGTGTTTCTCGTGCTTCGTGCCGTTCGGCTTGGTGTTTGCCTGATGCGCCGTATTGCCGGCGTCGTCTTGCTCGGCATACGGGGGAACCGGAGTTCCGTTGTACGTGTCGCTCATGGCGGTCCCTTTCTCGTTGGGGTGCTCTCTCTTGTTTGCTGACGTTAGTATGCAACCTTTTGTGCGGGAGGACTGCCCTCCGTAACAAAACCGCCACATGATTTCAGGTTGCTTTCAGGAAAGCCGGCGGCGGGGTCTGGTGGCGGGGTCGGTTCTCAATGGCTCCAATAGCAGACACCCCACGCTATTGGGACCAATGAGAACCGACCCCGATGCCAGACCCCGATGCCACGATGCCGAAGACCCCGACATCAGCGGAGCGCACCCTCCGCCTTTAGAACAGCCCCAGAAGCTGAATCGCCCAGCCAGCAAGAGCGCCGACTGCCAGCATCACTGCCATGATCCGCAGATTCTCGTTGAAATCACGGTTCGTGCGGAACAACACGATCAGGCCAATCCCCGAGTTGACCGTAAGACCCGAGACTAGCGCGCCGCCGCTCATCACTCCCTCGAGGTACAGCTGCGTCATGCCAACGGAGACAGCACAGTTTGGAATAAATCCGAACAGCGCCATGACAATCGGGCTCAAGAATGGGGCCTGCGTCACGCTCGCGAGCGCCCCCTCGAGGCCAGCCTCCGCGAGCAGATTGATCCCGAGTGTCACGACGAAGATGAAGATCGTGACATTAACGGAATGCTTGAGTGCTGGCACGAAGATCCCATGGTGGTGTCCATGACCATGGTCGTGCCCGTGGTCATGGGCGGACAGCGCACCTTCAGTAGCGGGGTCGGTTCTCCCTGGCTGCGGGCTGCTGTCGGCGGGGTCGGTTCTGCCTGGCTGATAACCCTCGGAATCCTCATCCGAGCACTCGCACCCTTCCTCCTCGCACAGCTCGTGGATGTCGTTATCGCCGTGCCCCTGGTGGCGCTTGAGCGACGACAGACCCGTGTGCAAGCGCCCCGTCTTCGTCAGCACAAAGTCGAGCACAAGGCCGCAGGCAATACCCGTGATGACCTTTACCAGCAGGATCCCCCCGATGAGGTCAGGAGGGGCCGCCTCGGAGAGCATGATCGGAATCATCTCGTCGCTTGTCGATGCAAAAACCGCGACGAGCGTTCCCAGGGTCACGACGCGCCCAGCGTACAGCGTCGCCGCCGCACCGGAAAATCCGCACTGCGGGATAACGCCGAGCAACGCGCCGATGAGCGGGCCCACGCGACCGCCCTTCGCGATGGCACGCTCGAACTTTTTGCCCGCACCATGCTCGAGCCATTCCATAAAGAGGTACGTTACGAGCAGAAACGGAAACACCTTGAACGTGTCGAGGCACGCGTCGAGTAGTGCATCAAGAAACATGGGGCTCTCCCGAAGAGTTTGCTAAAGAATTCGCAGGCAAGAATACCCGCGCATTTTGGGAGAGGGTAAATACGTAATCGAGCTGTTGTTGTGAACGTCTGCGCAGATGAACGGGCTTAACCGCGTGAGGAAGGAGCCGGCGTCCCGCCGAACATCTCGCGCTCGTGGTAGCCGCCCTCGATAATCTTGCGCTCTGCGGAGGCAAGCTCCTCGGGCGTGTTCACGTTGATGAAGCAGCCGCCGCGAGGCTCTGCCTTGGCGACCTTCTCGCTCGTGAAGTCGATGGTCTGCATCTTGTCGAACCAGCCCGTCGCCTTGATTTCGCCCGCCTCGGCGGCTTCGTAGACGACCGGCAGACACGTCGTGCGGCGGTACACCCCATGGAAGGGCTCGTATCCGAACTGCGTGCGCGGAACGGCGATGTCAGCGCCCGTCTCCATGAGTGCATCGAGCTCTGCCGCGATGAGGTTGCGCGAAGGGAAGATCATGTCGCAGGCAACGAGTGCGACGTAGTCCTTGGATGCGGCGTTGATCGCGGTGTAGACGCCGCGGAGCGCGCCGCGCTTCTCGTATGCGTCGGTGACCAGGCGAATCTTTCCGAGGTCGACCAGGTCGCTGAGAAAATCGAGGTTCTGCGGCTCGTTCGTGGTGATGATGAACTCGTCGGCGAGCGGAAGGAGGCGATTGATGCTGCGCCAGACCAGCGGTTCCCCGAGAAAGGGGACGGTTGCCTTGCTGCGGCCCATACGGCGTGACTCGCCGCCTGCCTGTACGACTATCGTCAGATTTCCGCTCTTGCTCATGAGATTCGAACTCCTGCAACAATTTATTCGCGTGCGAGGTACATGGCTCAGAATACCACGAGTTGCGCGCGAGGGGATTGGGGGTCGGTTCTCAATGGCCCTGATAGCAGGAGGTGTCTACTATTAGAGCCACTGAGAACCGACCCCACACCGAGGGGCCAACACCGAGACGGCCCCGCCGTAGCCGGCAGCCGCCGTCGTCAGCGCCAATCGGAGTCTTTCAGGTAGCGCCACGCGGCGAGCCGTGCCGCGGGGATCTCCTCGCGCACAGCGCAGCCGGGCTCGTCATTGTGCGAGCAATCCCTGAACTTGCAGGAGCCCGCCGCATTCGCGATATCCGGAAACGCGCGCCTCAGGCTCGTGTCCATGTCCAGAATCTGCAGGGTCCTCAACCCCGGCGCGTCGATGATCAGCCCCGCTCCCGGAACCTCGATCATCCGCCGCGCAACCGTCGTGTGGCGACCCCGGTCATCGGATTCACGGACGCGCCCGACATCGGCCGCCTCACGCCCCAAGAGCGCGTTCACCAGCGAGGATTTGCCGACGCCGCTCTCGCCCAACAGCAGGCTCGTCGTCCCCGGCGAAATCAGCTCGCGCACCCGCCCCACCGAATCTGGGTCGTCCTTCGATATCACCAGCAACGGAATATCCGGGGCAACGGCGACAATTTCGCTCACCGCCCCATCGACGACCTCGCGCGAGACCAGGTCGCTCTTCGTCAGCACGAACACCGGCTTCGCGCCGCACCCCATGACGGCCGCCATCTGCCGTATCAGCAGTCTTCGATCGAGGCCGTCTCCGGTGAGCGATTGGCAGATGAAGACCGTGCCCACGTTCGCGGCGAGCACCTGGCGTCTCAGCTGCTTTTCTCTTCCCACCCGCTTTACGCGGGCAAGTTCCGTCGTGCGGGGGAGCACCGCGTGGATTATCGCTTTCTCGTGACTGTCGGGGCGCTCTACCGCAACCCAATCGCCCACCGCGACAATCGAGTCCACGCTTTTCTTGATGGATGCGGAAAGCTCGGCACGTTCTTCGTCATATTCCGTGCGCACCAGGGGAAACCCGCGGTCGAGCGAGACCACGCGCCCGAGGACGCATCGTCGCCCTCGTTTCTCGAGCTTTTTGTCCGTACGCCGAAACGTCGTCTCAATCTGCTCGGTTGCCCCCAGATGCTCGAACGGAATCAATTCTTTCCTCCCCTGTCGGAACGCACCCTGAGCATGACGAAGACGGCAACCAGAGCGAGGGCGACAGCGCAGAGCACGACGCCGGCGACAAGCCGTCCCAAATCAACCTCATGAGTCGTCGCACCACCCGCATCCACGAGGCTGACCTGCAACGCATGGACATCGAGGGCGCCCTGATGCGTATCGCACGCGATGTAGTACGCGCCGGTGATGTCGAGAACCGTGCCGGTCGTCTTATAGTCCCCGCAGTTCACGACATGTTCCGCCTGCTCGTCGGTCATGTACACGCCGATCGAGTTGCCTCCGTTATCGCAGACGTTCACCCACTTGTAGCCATCGCCCGCGTCGATGATCTCGCCGACCGCTTCCCCCGTGAACCGAACTTCGGTCTTGTCGAGAGCCCGGTTGACAGATGCCAGCACGGCGATGCGCGTATTGACGACGACTTCGTCGTCCGAGTTCTTCGAGTTCGAGAGGTCATCGAGCGTACTGAACCTATCGGCGAGGGTCCCGATGTCGTCATCGCTCGTGTCGATGGTGATCGCGTGCGCCGAGACGGGAAGCAGACACGAGGCGAGTGCGAGCGTGCACAGGATAACGAGCAGCACTGCCGCTGCGCCATGACCAGGGAGAACCGACCCCATGCGGTCTGACCCCATGCGGTCTGCACGGCAACGTTTCGGCTGCAGGCGCCCACTATGACCAGGGAGAACCGACCCCGCCGCGTCAGCTGAATGACCAGCGAGAACCGACCCCGTAGCGTCGGCGCGATCAGCGGGCGCAACGCCCTCATGAACTATCGAAGGGATCATTTCTTCTTCGTCCTCCAGCGCATGCGCTTGCTGGGGACCACGAACGCGAACAGCTCGACGATCATCGCGAAAATGGCGACGAACTCGAGGCGCCCGAGCCACATCTCGAGCATGAACGTGATCTCGAGTACGCGCGGCATGCCCGCCGACGCCACGCCCAGAGAAAGCCCCGTGTTCGATGCCGCGCTCACTGAATCGAAAATCGCGGGCAGCGCATCGTAGCCGCATGCGACGCCCACGATGGCGCCCACCACGTACGTGACCACGTAGAGCAGCAAGATGATCATCGACGAGGACACGAGCTCCGGGGTCACGAGCTTCTTGCCCTGCTGGTAGTAGAACGTGCGCGGACGCGCCCGGTCGGGGGCGAGTACCTCGCGAATCGTCTGCGCAATCGACCGCGCGACGATCCCGACGCGAAACGCCTTAATGCCACCGGACGCCGACGAGGACGACCCGCAGATAATCATCGACAAGATAATCACGAACAGAGCACCCGACCCCATCCCGTACAGGATCTGCCCTGTGTACATCGTCGAAAAGCCGAGGTTGAACGCACCTGAGAGCGTCTCGAACAGCGTGCGCCTGAGCATCGCCCCGAGATCCTCGAAATACGAGCCCTTGATCGCGAGGGCGATCAGCACGACGAGCGCGGTCACCCACACGACGAGCGTGCGCACCTCGATGTCCTTGAAGAAGTTCTTCGTCCTCCCGCGCCACAGATCGCCGTAGAGCACGAAGTTGATGCAGCCCAGCATCGCGAGCACGAGCGCGATGACCTCGAGCGGCCAGGAATGGTAGTACATCA
>JBJEHP010000266.1:0-1700 GCA_051876145.1 Coriobacteriales bacterium
GCCGGGATAAGCTCCGCCATGGGAACGCGCTCGCCCGACAGCGGCGAGACCAGCACGCCCGCCCGCTCAGCCGGGACGGGGAGTATCACGCAGTCCGCGCCGTAAACGCAGGCCTGAATACAGCCGGCACGCTGGACGTTCGCGAGAAGCGCCGCCCTCTCAAGCGCGTAGGAAGAGACCTTGTGCCCGTCGTTCAAAAGAAGCCTGCACAGACGCGCCGAGCGCTCATCCCCGCCTACGACCGCAAATTTCATACACATCACCTCCGTATCCATAGTATTCCGCGCACTCCCCGCGCGTCACTTTTCTCGGCTTTACATTACGGGAGGATGTGTGATAGAATGAGTACATACATAGTTTTGTATGCTGAATCACCGAACACACGAAAGGAATTATGCAATGAGCAGAGCAGACGAAATCTTTATCGCCAACTGCCGCGATATACTCACAAACGGTATCTGGGACACCGACCTTGATGTGCGCCCCCGCTGGGACGACGGCGCACCCGCCCACACCGTGAAAAAATTCGGCATCGTCAACCGCTACAATCTTGCTGAGGAGTTCCCGATACTCACCATCCGCCGCACCTTCTGGAAGTCCGCCATCGACGAGCTTCTCTGGATATGGCAGGCAAAGAGCAACAACGTAAACGAGCTTCGCACCCGCGTGTGGGACGCATGGGCGGACGAAAACGGCAGCATCGGCAAGGCCTACGGCTACCAGCTCGGCGTGAAGCACCACTATCCGGAGGGCGACATGGACCAGGTGGACAAGGTGCTCTGGGACCTCAAGCATAACCCCGCGTCCAGACGCATCATGACCAACATCTACAACTTCGCAGACCTCAGCGAGATGGCGCTCTACCCCTGCGCCTACTCCATGACCTTCAACGTCACCGGCGACAGGCTCAACGCCATTCTCAACCAGCGCTCGCAGGATATGCTTGCGGCAAACAACTGGAACGTCGTGCAGTACGCGGTGCTGACGATGATGATCGCGCAGGTGACCGGATTTAAGCCCGGCGAGTTTGTACACGTCATTGCGGACGCACACATCTACGACAGACACGTCCCCTTCATCGAGGAGATCATCAAGAACGAGCCGAAGGCCGCCCCCAGGTTCATCATCGACCCCGAGGTGGACGACTTCTACAAGTTCACGCGCGACAGCTTCAAGGTTGAGGGCTACGAGTTCACGGACTTTAACCACAAGATCCCCGTCGCCGTCTGAGGGGCAGAAGATGGAAGCGATCGTTGCGGTATTTTCGGACTGGGGCATCGGCAGCGAGGGCACCCAGCAGGTCGTGCTCAAGGCCGACCGCGCACATTTTCGTGAAGTGACCGCGGGCGCGGCGGTCATCGTGGGGCGCAGAACGCTTGAGGATTTCCCCGGCGGCAGGCCTCTCAAGGGCCGCGAGAACATCGTCGTCACGCGGCAGGACATAAGCATCGACGGCGCGCATATTGCTCATTCCACCGATGAGGCGCTCGCGCTCGCGGCTCGGTATCCGCGCACGCTCGTCATCGGCGGGGCAAGCGTTTACAGGCAGTTTCTGCCGTATGTCAGCAAGGTTCACGTCACGAAGATAGACCTTGCCCCCGCGTCCGACAGCTTCTTTGAAAATCTCGACGCGTCCTCCGACTGGGTATGCACCGAGCCGGGCGAACGGATGGAGGAAAACGGCGTCGGCTACCGCTTCT
>JBJEHP010000267.1:0-6355 GCA_051876145.1 Coriobacteriales bacterium
ATCGTGCTTGAAAAGGGTGGCAGTGCCACACATCTCGCGACTTCTGCACGAGAACGGTGGCAGTGCCACACATCTCGCGACTTCTGCACGGGAACAGTGGCAGTGCCACGCATCTCGCGCACACGAGGTGGCGTATGCGGGGAGAGCATATCGAGGCGAATGTGAGAAAGACGCGAAGTGAGCCTGTAAGCCGGGTTCTGTCCTTGAAGACGACCATTTATCTAGCGACGCCGTTGCCAGCGCCGTCGAGCGAGCAACCCGGGTGCAGACCGGGCCAGTCCATAGCACCCCTATTTGCCCTTGCTTCGGATGGGGTTTGTCAAGCCGCCATGTTGCCATGACGCTGGTGCGCTCTTACCGCACCGTTTCAGCTTTTCCCACGCATGCGCGGGAGTCTTCTTTTCTGTGACACTTTCCGTCGGGTCGCCCCGCCCGGCCGTTAGCCGGCATCCTGCCCTGTGAAGCCCGGACTTTCCTCATCGCGTACAAGACGCGCCGCGGTCGTCCGACCCACTTCGCGGCTGCTGATTATAGCAGGCGATCCAGGTCTTCGTCGGAAATTGGTATCTCGAACATCTTATGGCGGCTCGTCTCGCCGCGCTCGCAGCTCACAGAGTTCTTCGGAACACCAAAGAAGGCAGCCAGCACCTTGCCAGCTGCCTTCGTCGCTTTTCCCTTTTCCGGCGCCGCGGCCACCCGCACCGAGACCTCGCGCGCTCCATCGGCGCCCTCGCGCCACCCCATCACCTTGTCGGCGTTGGCCTTGGGCGTGACGTAGACGGCAACGAGCATGAAACCTCCGAATGCGGGCGAAAGCCGTTAGATCTCGGGGATGTTGATCTTGGGAGCCCTCTGGGCCTTCTGGGGCGCAGCCTCCGCCTCGTGGGCGCTTGCCTGCTTGCCCTTGCCATCTGCAGAGGCGCCGTCCTCGAGACCGGGCATGGACTCGATGTCGGGGAGCATCTCGTTGATGATGCCGTCCGGAATGGAAGGCGGCTCCATGTTGGCGAAGCGCTCGCGCGCGTCCTTGGCAAATTCCTCGACCATCTTGATGTACTGGTCGCGGAAATCCTCTGACGACTTCTGCAGCGCGTCGATCTCGTTGTAGATGGCGGCCTTCTTGGAGAGCGCCTCGCGGATGAACTCGCGCGCCTTCGCCTCGGACTCGCGGTAGATGCGCTCGCCCTCGAGACGTGCCTCTTCCTTGAGCTGGTCGGCGCTGCGCTGGGCGGAGATGAACGCCTGCGAGATCGCGTTGTCGAGCTTGTTCTTCTCGGCAAGCTGCTCCTGCAGGGGCTTGATCTTCTCCTCGGCGGCCTTGGCACGGGCCTCGGCCTCACGCACACGGCCTTCGGCCTCTTCGGCTTTCACGAGCGCATCGGCCATCTTGGAGTTGGCCTTCTCGAGCTCGGCCGTGGCCTTGTCCGCGCGGAGCTTGGCGTTCTCGAGCTCTTCAGGAGCGGGCATGGGGGCTTCCTGCAAGGCGGCGAGCTCGTTGTCTTTGATAGCGAGCTGCTGCTGCAGTTCGGCGATCTGGCGATTCATCGCATCGACTTCGGCGGCAACGCGGTCGATGAAGACGTCGACTTGCTCGACGTCGTAGCCGCGAATCTGATGCTCGAAGCCCTCTTCCTGTATTTCCTTCGCCGTAATACTCATGAACAAATCCTTTCGCTACAGGAGAAATGCTATCAGGCGGCCCGCAAGCTGCACAACCAAGATTGCGAAGATGGGGCTCAGGTCCAACATTCCACCAATGGGCGGAATTATACGCTTGAAAAGGTCGAGGAACGGATCGCAGAGTTTGCCCAGCGCGCGGTAGAACGAAAGCAGCCCACCGCTCATATTGGGGATCCAGCTCATCAACACGTATACGAGAATAATGCCGACATACAGATCGCATGCGGCCAAAAGGATTGTTCTGATCAAGGTGATGATGCTGAGGACCATACGCTATGCCCCCAGTTCTTTCGAGCGTGCCGCCGCTGCGGCAACGCCCTTGTCGAGTGCCTCGGCAAGACCCGCCGAGCGCATGGCATCGAGAGCCGCCACCGTCGTGCCGCCAGGGCTGCTGACCGCCTCGATGGCGGCGGGCAGGTCCTGATGCGTCTTGTCGATGAGGGCGGCGGTGCCGTACATGGTCTGCAGCGCGAGCTCGAGCGAGGTATCGTAGTCGAGCCCGAGCTTCTCGCCGCTGCGCGCCATGGTCTCGACGAACAGCTCGAAGTACGCCGGACCGGAGCCGCTGATCGCCGTGACGATGTCTTGCTTGTCCTCGTCGACGATGACGGCATGGCCCATGGTTGCGAACAGCTCGCGCACGAGCTCGCAGGTATCGGGAGTCGCATCGGCGCCTCCGCTTATCGCAGACATCCCGAAGCCGCATAGAAGCGGTGTGTTGGGCATGACGCGCACGACCTGCGCGTTGCCACCGAGCGCGTCTGCGATCTTGTCGGTGGAGACACCGGCGGCAACCGAGACCACCAAGGCGTCATGCAGTCCCGCTTCGGAAAGCGAGCGCGCCACCTCGCACACGATGCCCGGCTTGACTGCCAGGATGACCGTGTCGGCCGGAAGGCCCGCAGTCGCATCGGCAACCGTCCGGACTCCGTACTCGCTCGAGAGCGCGACGCGCCTTGCCTCGCCGGGGTTTGCCACGGTGATGCGCGCGGGGGTCATGCCCTCGATGTTGAGCAACCCTGCACAGATGGCCGTGCCCATCCGTCCGCCTCCGACGATCAGCACCGAGCCGAGGCGCTTCGATATGGTTTCAGTCACTTGCAGTGTCACTCCAGTCATCAAAAGGTAATACCGTATTACAACTTACTTACTTCTTCAGCACGCCTTCTTTGACCAAGTACTCGCGCTCTTCTTTCGAGAGCATCTCGGAGCCCTTGGAGATTACGAAGACGCGATCGGCCGCCTTGTCCACGTTCTGGTTGAGCGCAGACGCCACGCCAAACGAGAAGTCCAAAATCCGCTTGGCAAGCGCCGGCTTGGTATCTTGCACCACGAGTACGACAGACTTTCCAGCCTTCGCGGAATTGGCGATCTTCTCGACATCCGAATACGCCGTGGGACGCACGATGGCGAGATGCGTAGACGGGTCGCCGTTCATCTTGATGAAGTCGTTTCCGAGAGACTGGTACGGATCGCGCTGCGCGCCGGCAGAAGCCGGCATGACGATGCCCGCCCCAGCTGCCTGGGCGCTGATCTCGTCCATGATCTGCCGCGAGCGTTCCGCCGTGCTCTGCTTGCCGTAGCCAGAATCGCCCGAAGACCCCCAGCTGCCGGTGCTCGTCGAAGAAGAACCGTATCCACGGTCGGTGCTCGGGCCGAGCGGTCGGACGTTGCTCGTGGCCCCGCTGGAATAGCTGCCGCGCGACGTCGAGGCATAGCTCCGCCCCGAGGTGCTCGTAGCCCCGAGCGAATCGTAGGATGCCACACGCGGGGTGCGGTCTCCGAGCTTGACGTTTTCGAACTTGTCGGGATTGTAGGCGTCGAAGGAGACGACGTCTCCCGCCGGCTCGTCGACGTAGTCGTCGTCTATCGGCCCGTCGAGGTACTCCTGGTCGTCGTACCCATCGTCATAGCCGTCGTCCTGATAGTCGTCGTAACCCTGTCCGCCCTGGTCATCATAGCCGTCGTCCTGCCAATCGGACTTGTTGCCAAATCCGAGTTTACCTTTGACTCCATCAAAAAGGCTCATTGTGGTGCCCCCATGCATTTATATATAAAAACCCTGTTCACAGGGCCTAGAAGTATTCGCTAAAAATCTTTCTGCCGATGCGTACCATAGTCGCGCCCTCTTCGATCGCGACGGGCCAGTCTTCCGACATGCCCATGGATAGCTCGTTCATCGAGATGTTATCACGCCCGCTGAATTCCTCGGCCATTTTCGCGGCAAGAATACGCAATCCCGCAAAAGTTTCACGAGCCGTCTCGACGTCGCCGCGCGGCGCCATCGTCATGAGTCCGCGGCAGCGGATATTGGCACACGACGAGAGCTCCTCGAGGAATGCGGGAAGGTCTGCAGGGGCGATGCCTCCCTTGCTTTCCTCACCGGAAATGGAGACCTCGACGAGAACGTCCTGCACGACGCCAAGCTTTGCCGCCTCCTTCTGGATCGCATGCAGAAGCGATGGACGGTCGAGCGAGTGGATCAGGCACGCCTTTCCGACAACCTGCTTTGCCTTGTTGGATTGGAGCGTCCCGATGAAGTGCCAGTTTGCTTGCGGGTACAAGGCGAGCTTCTCGTTGAACGGCTTCTCCCGGTTCTCGCCGAAATCGGTCATCCCCAACTCGATGCCCTCGCCCACGACGTCCGCGCCGACGGTTTTGCTCACGGCGATGATCTTCACGTCCTCGGGCTTGCGGCCGCACTTCTCGCAGACTTCCGCGACTTCCTTGCAGACGCCTTCCCAACGTTCTTTCAGACCCATGATCAATCAACTTCCCTATATGCAAAGGCCCCATGGCGGCCCGTAACGCCGTCTTCGGCCCGGTATGAATAAAGTAATACGGTATTACATTGTGTGCAGAGCCTCGCATCGGCGATTCGAGCGGCATCTGCGCCCGCCCGCACGAGAGACGCGCTCACCGCAGCGGACAGGTCGAGGTGGCGCGATCCCGCATCGCAAGCCGGACCGTACTCGTTCACGAACCTGTCCAGCAAATCCTGGCTCACCTCGTAGCAGCAGCCCCCGATATGCGGCCCGATGTAGCAGTTGCAGTCCGCGGGGCTGCACGAGGCCTGCTCCGCGAGCTTTCTCAGGCCGATGCCCGCGATGTCCGCGATGGCTCCACGCCAGCCGGCGTGCAGCACGGCAAAAGAACCATTCGGCGCGACGATGATGACCGGGGTGCAGTCTGCGAAGCACAGGAGCACGGGAACACCCGCCTTCGTGCAGACGATCCCATCCGCACCGTCATGTGCGCGCCGCTGCGTCTCCGCAACGTCGCCTACGATGAGCACCTCGTTGCCGTGCACCTGGTTGGGCTGCACGAGTCCGTCGACCTCTCCCGCGCCGAAGGCAGAAAGCAGACGCCGTTGGTTCTCCCTAACGTCAGCATCCGCGTCGCCCACCGTATACGAGAGGTTGAGCGAGGCATACGGTGCCGAGCTCACCCCGCCGCTGCGGAAGGTGAACAGCGCGCGCGTGCCGATGCTCTGGTAGAGGCGCTCGTCGGTCAGTCCCGTTATCTTTGTCCCGTCGACACCATGAAAAGAAGCCTCCGACAACCGCGGCTGCGGAAGGCGGAGGCTCGTTTCGCTGGTGTCGAATGCGTCAGAATCTATACGCATCGCACGCTGCTAGTAACGGTCGCGCTTGAGGAAGTCCGGGATGTCGTCATCGAACAGACCACCGTAGTTGGAGTCGTTGCTCGGAGCAGGCGCGGGGGCGCGGCGAGCTGCACGCGGTGCGCTGCTTCCGCCCAGGTCCATACTCGGCTGCGTGGACGTGCCGTCGAAGCCGGTCGCGATGACGGTGACACGAATCTGGTCTCCCATGGAATCGTCGATGACGGTACCGAAGATGATGTTGGCATCTTCGTCTGCCGCGGCGTTGATGACCTGCGACGCCTCGTCGATCTCTGCGAGCGACATGTCGCTGCTGCCCGTGATCGAGTACAGGATGCGGTTTGCACCGACGATGGAGGACTCGAGCAGCTTGGACGAGATGGCCTCGGTGGCTGCGTCTTCTGCGCGGGTCTCGCCCGACGCGATGCCGATGCCCATCATGGCAGAGCCGGCGTCTTTCATGATGGCGCGGACATCTGCGAAGTCCAGGTTGATGAGACCCGGGATGGTGATGAGGTCGGTGATGCCCTGTGTGCCCTGGCGCAGGATATCGTCGGCGACGCGGAACGCGTCGAGCATAGAGGTCTTCTTGTCGATGACCTGCAGGAGACGGTCGTTGGGAACGACGATGAGCGTGTCGACCTTCTGGGAGAGGAGCTGGATGCCCTCTTCGGCCTGCGTCATGCGCTTGCGGCCCTCGAAGCCGAACGGCTTGGTGACGACGCCGACGGTAAGCGCGCCGATCTCTTCCATGGCGATCTCTGCCACGACGGGTGCAGCGCCCGTGCCCGTGCCGCCGCCCTCGCCGCAGGTGACGAAGACCATGTCGGCACCAGCGAGCGCGTCGCGGATGTCGTCGCGGGACTCCTCTGCCGCCTGGCAGCCGACCTCGGGGTTGGCGCCGGCGCCCAGACCCTTGGTGAGCTCCTCGCCAATGTGGACGGTACGGTCTGCGTCAGACATGAGCAGCGCCTGACGATCTGTGTTGATAGCTATGAACTCGACGCCCTTGACGCCTGCCTCGACCATGCGATTGACCGCATTGGTACCGCC
>JBJEHP010000268.1:0-6333 GCA_051876145.1 Coriobacteriales bacterium
CCCGTCCGGGTCGATGTCGCCCTCGAGGTCGACCCCAAAATACTCGAGTTCGATGCCTTGGCTGGGCGCAAGGTAGAACGCCGCGATGGTCATGCAGCTTCCCAGCGCAGAAAGCAGCGCCTCGACCGGGTTCATCCCGGTGTTGGTGCCTCCCGACTCGATGGGCTCGTCGCAGGTGATCTCGAACTCGCGGGCGTTCGCCTTCACGCTCAGGCCCTCAGCTGCCTTCGTCGTCTTTACTGTTGCGGTGGTTTTCATGATGATTCCCTCCTGTCGTGGCGGCGTCGCCGCCTCGCTAGACGCCTCCACTATATGAACGCAACTTGTGCCACGAAAGATATTGAGAAAAAGATGAGCCGCTAAACATTTTCTAAGTAACTGGCTTTTCCTGCGTCATGTCTCGATACTGAAGCTGCATCCGATGAAGGGAGAGCTGAAATGCACTTTTCCGACGGCGCCTTTTGGCGCCCTCTGTCCGAAGTCAATCCCGTGATGCTGCAGGCCCAGACCGGCTGCTCGCACAACCGCTGCCGGTTTTGCAATATGTACAACGACGTTGCGTATTCGCCGTCTCCGCATGCGGAGATTATCGCCGATCTAGACGAGGTCGCTCGTTTCGGGCACGACCCGCGTCGTGTGTTTTTGACGGGAGGAAACGCGTTCGGACTTCCGCAGGACCAGCTCGTGTTCACGCTCGAGCAGATTGCGGAAAAGCTGCCGACGGTGACGGAGGTCGGGTGCTTCGCCCGCGTCGACGATGTGGAGCGCAAGACCGACGCGGAGCTGTCCGAGCTCGCGGCGCTCAACATAAACGACATCTCGATCGGTGCGGAGTCGGGCTACGACCCTGCGCTGCGCTTCATGCACAAGGGGCATCGCGCCTCCGATATCGTCGAGCAAAGCGCACGCCTCGATTCGGCGGGCATCGAGTACGAGTTCTTCTACCTCGCCGGCATGGCGGGCAAGGACAAGTGCCAAGAAGCGGTGCAAGCGACGCTCGAAGTGTTCGGGCAGTGCAACCCGACTGTCATCATGGAGCACACCATGACGGTGTTTCCCGATACGGAGCTCGCCGAGCTTGTCCGGCGCGGAGAGTTTGAGCCAGCAGGCGAACTCGAGATCCTGCACGAGATCAGAACCTTCGTGGCAGACTACCCCCGCCGCGTGTTCTTTCTCGGCGGGCACGTCAGCAATGTCGCCCAGACAAACGGCATGATTCCCGATGAACGCGACCGCCTGCTGAGGTCGATCGATTTCGAAATCGAGTACGGCAGCGAGGCGAGACTGCAGGCGTATCGTCGGAGTTTGAGGTCGATTTAACTGCGCTGTGCGCGGCTGCAAGTACAACGGAAACGATGCGTTCGGAAAGGGAGGGTGCGACTATGGCGCACAAGAGGAAATTGGAAAAGGACATCCGATGCCCGCTCGAGTATGGGCTCGACGTGTTCGGCGGAAAATGGAAGTCGCGCATCATCTGCGTGCTCGCGGCAAAGGAGACGCTGCGCTACAGCGAGCTGCGCGGCGAGATGGTGAATGCCTCTGACACGGTGCTTTCCTCGGCACTCAAAGAGCTCATGGCCGACGGCATGGTGAGCCGCAGACAGTACGACGAGATTCCGCCGCGCGTCGAGTACTCGCTCACAGAGAAGGGCAAGAGCTCCGTTCCGATCTTGCAGAGCATCTGCAAGTGGGCGGGGCTGTTCCGCCGGGAAGTGACCGAGGACGCTCCCCGTCATTGTCGGCAATGCGACTTTCATGCCGCGTAAGGGTGAGTACGTCAACAGACGTCGAATGCGAAGGGAATGATTGCCATGGCGAAGATGCCGCAGGATTGCCAAGACCTCATGAACAATGCGTATGCCGCTGCGGTCGCGACGAGCGCGCCGGACGGAACGCCAAACGTCGTGTGCTGCTCGATGAAGCAGGCGTTTGACGACGAGACGGTGCTCATCGGCAACCAGTACATGAACAAGACCATGGACAACCTGAAGGCGGGCTCCAAGATGGCGGTGAGCGTCTGGGATGAAACCCACGGCTACCAGGTCAAGGGGACCGTCACGTACGACGATTCGAGCGAGCTCTACAAAGCGATCGCCGCGCAGATTCACGAGAACCTGGCGGCGATGGGGTACGACATCTATTGCAAGGGCGCGTGCTTCCTGCACGTCGAGCAGGTGTACTCGATCACGCCGGATGAGACGGCGGGAAAGCTGTTGGTGGGGGAGTAGGCGTTCCCCTCGCTGCACGCTGCACGGGAAACGTGGCAGTGCCACGCATCCGGCGTGCGCTGCGCGAAAACAGTGGCGGTGCCACGCATCCCACGCGCTCACGCGCGCGACGCGCTTAGCGCTAGCGCTTGCCTCCCTGCTCGACACCGCGGTCGGCGTCGGGTCCTTCGACGATCGGGCCTTCGAGCGGCTGCGGGCTCGGCGCGAGCGCCGCGGGCTCCCCGTCGCCCTTGAAGCTGGAGCCGTCGGCGGCGAACATGTCCTGCTTGCCCGGCAGCACGATGTTCAGCACGATGCCGACCAGCGAGCCAATCGCCAGGCCGGACAGCGAGATGGCGGTGTTGCCTGCGGGGATGATGATCGCGCCGGCGGCACTGTAGGAGATGCCGATGGACAGTACGATGATCAGCGCGGCGATGAGCACGTTGCGGCTGTGCGTGAAGTCGACGTGGTTTTCGATCAGGTTGCGGATGCCGACGGCAGAGATCATGCCGTACAGCACGAGCGACACGCCGCCGATCACGCATGCGGGCATGACCTCGATGATGGCCGAGAACTTCGGGCAGAACGAGAGCAAGATGGCAAAGCACGCCGCGATGCGGATGACGCGCGGGTCGAACACGCGGGTAAGCGCCAGCACGCCGGTGTTCTCGCCGTACGTGGTGTTGGCGGGCGCGCCGAACAGCGACGCGAGGATGGTGGCCAGGCCGTCGCCCAGCAGCGTGCGGTGCAGGCCGGGCTCGGCGATGAAGTTGCGGTTGCAGGTCGAGCTGATGGCGGAGATGTCGCCGATGTGCTCGATCATCGTCGCGAAGGCGAGCGGCATGATCGTGATGATGGCCGTGGCGGCGATGCCTCCGTCAAACGAGGGTCCGAACAGCGAGAACACGGTGTTGTCCCACATCACGGGCAGTCCGATCCACGCGGCCTCGGCGACGGGGGTGAAGTCGACGAGCCCCATGACGGCGGCGACCACGTAGGAGATGGCGACGCCCAGCAAGATCGGGATGATCTTGATCATGCCGCGGCCCCAGATGTTGCACACGACGATGACCGCGACCGCGACGATGGCGACGAACCAGTTGGTCTGGCAGTTGTTGATGGCAGACGACGCCAGGGTCAGGCCGATGCAGATGATGATGGGGCCGGTGACAATCGGCGGGAAGAAGCGCATGACGCGCGCCGCCCCAAATGCCTTGAACAGCGCGGAGAGCACAAGGTACAAAAGCCCCGCGCACGCGACGCCCAGACACGCGTAGGGCAGAAGCGCCGTGTTCGCGATGGCGGCGTTGCCGGCGGCGTCGGGCAGCATGGGCGCAACGGCCGCATAGCCCGCGATGAACGCGAACGAGGAACCCAGAAACGCGGGCACCTTGCCCTTGCTGATGAAGTGGAACAGCAGCGTGCCCAGGCCCGCCATGAGCAGGGTCGCCGAGACCGAAAGCCCCGTGAGTGTCGGGACCAGGATCGTCGCGCCGAACATGGCGAACATGTGCTGGAGCCCGAAGACGAGCATCTTCGGCTTGCCCAGCTTGCGCGCGTCGTATACGGCGTCGGGTAGGTCTTGTGCGCCCATCGTGGGCACGGTTGCGGTATCTGCCACGGTTCCTCTTTCCCTCATCTTGCGTAGCTGCCGGCCTCTTTTCCAGACAGTCTTTGGCATTGTGGCACATCGCGCCCGCGAAACTCACAAAGAGCGTCCGAAAAAAGTACTTACGAAGCCGTGGGCGTTTATGCTTCAATAGCCAATCGTGAACAAAGCGCAGTGAGACGCTGCATCGCGTATGCAGAGGTGGTCGCAACGAGCAGTTGCGACCACCTCTTTTTTTGGGCAATTGCCCGCGCATGTCGGCTGCAGCCGAGGCTCCTGCGTCGGTTCGCATCACGTCACATGCAAAGAAAGGACTTGATACTTTGACAGAAAACAGTAATCAGACGCTTCCCAGCGCGCGCTTTGCCGTGCCGCATCCCTATCTGGCGATGATGGGCCTGTATCTGGGCGGTTTCGTGGGCATGTACAGCGAGACCGCGCTCAACATCGCCCTGCCGCAGCTCTCGGGCGCCTTCGGCGTCGACATCGCCCTCACGCAGTGGCTCGTCGTGGGCTACATGCTCGTCATCGGCATCGCGATGCCGTTCTCGGGTCTGCTCACGCGCTGGTTCTCCGCACGCAAGATCACGATTTTCGCCCTGGCGGCGTTTCTTGTTGGCTCGCTGGCCAGCGCGCTTGCACCCAGCTTCTCGGTGGCGCTCGTGGGGCGTGCCGTGCAGGGCCTGGGCACGGGGCTTGTGCTCCCGCTCATGTTCGCGATGGTGCTCGAGGTCATTCCCCCGCACAAGATCGGCTCGGCGATGGGTGTGAACGCGCTCGTCATCATGTCCGCCTCGGCGATCGGCCCCACACTCGCGGGCGTGCTCATCGCGGCGTTCTCGTGGCGCGCTATCTTCTTCAGCTTCGCGGCGATCCTCGTCGTCGCGCTCGTGTTCGCCGTGGCGTTCTGCCCGTGCCCCTACCGCCTGAGCAAGCCGCCCGTCGACGCGCTGTCCGTCGTGACATCGGTGCTCGGCTTTGGCGGCATCGTCCTCGGCTTTGGCATGTCGAGCCTGACCGGCTGGGCGAGTGTTCCCGTCATCGCGTCGCTCGTCGTGGGCGTCGTCGCCCTGGTGGTGTACTGCCGCCGTCAGCTCGCCTCGAGCGCGCCGGTCATCAACCTGCGCGTGTTCAAGCACCGCGGGTTCACGGTCGGGACGCTGTGCGTCACGCTCAACTTTGGTCTCACGCTTGTCGTGATGTACCTGCTGCCGCAGCTCTACCAAAACGCGTTGCTGGTCGCCGTTGCTCTGACCGGCGTCATCATGCTGCCGGGCGGCATCGTCAACGCCGTCGTGAGCGCTGTCGCCGGCAGGATCTACGACCGCGTCGGCGCCCGTGTGCCCGCGCTCATCGGCTTTGGGCTTTCGGCGCTCGGCTGCATCTTGCTGCTGCAGACCACGCCGTCGACGCCAATGGGGTATGTCATCGCCTGCCACATCGTGATGATGGTCGGCATCCCGCTCGCGATGTCGCCGTGCCAGACGCATGCGCTTTCCTCGCTGCCGCCCGAGCTCTCGACGGACGGCTCCGCCATCTTGAACGCGGTCCAGCAGGTGTTCGCGGCAATCTGCACCGCGCTTGCGACGTATCTGCTCTCGGCTGGCGAGGGCGCCTACTACGCTGCGGGCGGCTCGCAGGCGGCAGAGGCGTTCAGCGCCGGTTCCCACGCGGGCTTCGTGTTCGCACTGGTGCTCGCTGTGGCGGCCTTCGTTATCGCCACCCGCTTTGGCGCGCACGAGCGCTCTGCCGCTCCTGCGCGTGAGCTTGCAAGCGAGCAGGCGTAAGGCCCTCTCGCCCCACGGCGCTTTGCGAAGCGTCAACAGAGGCCGAAAGACAAGATGCACTGCGTCTATACTGGCGCAGTGCATTTTTTTCGATGTCATTCAGGAGGACTCGATGAACGGACGCGTGTACGAATACGACGCGGTAATCCGCGCGGTTCCCGATAAGGGCGGCGCATATGTGGCCTTCCCTTGGAATATCCGAGAAGAGTTCGGGCGCGGGCGCGTCAAGGTGCACGTCGAGTTCGAGGACGTGCCCTATGACGGCAGCATCGTGAACATGGGAGTCAAAAACGACGATGGCTCCATCTGCTACATCATCGGGATGCTGAAAAGCATCCGCGAAAAGCTCGGCAAGGTCCCGGGCGATACGGTGCACGTGCGCGTCAGCGAGCGCGCGTAGCCGCACACCGTCTGCACGCCGGCGACGCCACTGGGCCGTACGCGGCCCGAGCGCCCTCAGGCGCGCGAGGCTCGCAGGCGCGGGGCGCTCTGCGAGAACGCGACCGCGAGCAGTATCACCCCGACGCCGATCCACTGCAGCGCCGTGACGGGCTCGGCGAGCACGACCATCGCGATGAACAGGCCGGCGGGCAGCTCTGCCGAGGCAAGGATGGTGTTGCTCGCCGGGCTGAGGTGCGGGGTTCCCAGGCTGAAGAACAGCGCCGGCAAGAACATGCCGAACATGCCCGCCATGAGCGCGAAAGGCGCCATCCCCGTCACGAGCGCG
>JBJEHP010000269.1:0-6319 GCA_051876145.1 Coriobacteriales bacterium
CACCGCGAATTGGGGGAGGGTGAGCCCGTGGGCCGAGCTGATGGCGGCAGTCTCACGATCGAGGTCCTTCACGAGCCGGTGGAGCGCGATTATCAGGTACGAGTCTTCTTTCATGCCCCGGCTGCCCCCTTTCTGTTCTGTGGTGATGGTGATGGTGGGGAATATATCTAACTAGATGCATTAGGGTCAAACGACGGTTTGGTTACGGGCGCGGAGGCGGGCGCGGGGGCGGGGGGCGGAGGCCAGTAATCCCTGGCACTGCCAGAACTGAGTGGCGAGAACCCGCCCTGCGCCAGAAATCCCTGGCACTGCCAACACTGAGTGGCAAAAGCCATAAATCATTGGCAGTGCCAATCCTGGGTGGCGCGCGGGCCGCAGACGCCAGAAATCCCTGGCAGTGCCAACGCTGGATGGCGAGGAAGCGTCCGGCGCCGCTAATCTCTGGCAGTGCCAATCCTGGGTGGCGCGGGGGCCGCGAACGCCACTAATCCCTGGCAGTGCCAGAACTGAGTGGCGAGAACCCGCCCTGCGCCACTAATCCCTGGCACTGCCAACGCTGGGCGGCGCGACGCCGAATGCCGCCCTCATCACCCCTCCTTGCTCTGTGCGCAGTCGTACGCATATACCCACCAGCGCAGCGTCTCGGGAGTTCCCAGGGCGGGGACGGCGGCGGTGCGCTCCAGATACAGGTCGGTCTCGTGGCCCCCGAAGCGCACGCGGTAGCGTTCGGAGTTTTTGCCCCGCTCCGTTCCGCCAAAAGGCTCGCGGCCCAAGATCTCGTCGACGAAGAAGCTCCGGCCGTCGCGCCATTGCACGGCCACGGGCTCGACCTGCCCATCGCGGGAAAAACGCGCGACGACGTCCACGTACTCGCGGTGCACGCGCCTCGGCTCGCCGTCTCTGGTCCGGTACTCAACCATGTCTTCGCGAGCCTCCCCTCGTCTTGTGGAAAAACTGCCTGCTGCCGTCTTTGCCGTGCTCATTCGGTCTACTATAATCGAACATATGTTCGATTATAAGGAGGGGCTGTGACAAGGGAATCGGAGACGCCGCGTATGTGCATGTGCATCGACCTGAAGTCGTTCTACGCCAGCGTGGAATGCGCCGACCGCGGGCTCGATCCGTTCTCGACCAACTTGGTGGTGGCCGATCCCACGCGCAGTGCCAACACGATATGCCTGGCCATCACGCCCGCCATGAAGGCGCTCGGCGTGAAGAACCGCTGTCGCATCCGCGATATCCCCGCAGGTGTCGAGCATCTGGTGGCCATGCCGCGCATGCGCCGCTACATGGAGGTCTCCGCGCAGGTGGTCTCGATCTACCTGCGCTTTGTCGCCCCGGCGGACCTGCACGTCTACAGTGTCGACGAATGCTTCATCGAGGCGACGCCCTACCTCGCGCTCTATCACACCGACGCACGCACGCTGGCGTCTAAGATGATGGCGGCCGTCCGCGAAGAGACTGGCATCACGGCCACGGCGGGGGTGGGGACCAACTTGTTTCTGGCCAAGCTCGCGCTCGACGTGCTCGCCAAGCACGCGCCGGACGGTATCGGCTTTCTGGACGAGGAGTCCTTCCGCCAGGAGATGTGGTTTCATCGCCCCATCACCGACGTGTGGGGCATCGGCCGCGGCATCGCCGCGCGTCTCGAGCGCATGGGCGCGCGGGACCTCGCGGGGGTATGCGCGCTTCCGCCCAGCATGCTGCGCCGCGAGTTCGGCAAGAACGCCGAGCATTTGATCGATCACGCATGGGGGCTCGAGCCCTGCACAATCGCCGACATCAAGGCCTATGTGCCGCGGGGGCACTCGCTTTCCAACGGGCAAGTGCTCATGCGCGACTACACGCCTGCAAAGGCGCGTACGCTGGTGCGCGAGATGGTGTCCGAAAGCGCCCTCGAGCTGCTCGAAAGGCGCCTGTGCTGCAGCGGGGTGGGGCTTTATGTAGGCTTTTCGGGCGAAGGAGGGGTGGCGGCAAGCCGCAAGCTGTCCCAGCCGACCTCGTCTCGTCAGACACTTGTGCGCGAGCTGCTCGCGCTCTTCGACGAGCGGGTTGGTGCGGGCGAGAAGATCCGCCGTGTGAACATCGCGCTCACGGGGCTCGTGCCGGAAGGGGAGGCGCAGCTTGCGCTGTTCGGCGCAGGAGATGAGGACGACGGGGCCGAGCGCAGGGTGGCGCAAGCGGCTTCTGCCGTGCGCGAGCGGTTTGGCAAGAACGCGCTGCTGCATGGCACGAGCTTGAGGAGCGAGGCCAATGCCCGCGAGCGGAATCTGCAGGTCGGGGGGCATCGTGCGTAGAGACGAACAGGCGGATCCGCATATCCCCGGCATCGAAAGGTGGCCGGATCTTCCCGAGCTCGAACGGGAGCACCGCGAGGCGGTCCTTGCCGACATCCGTCGGCGTGTCGAGGCGGATGGCCCGCGCGTTGCCGTGGCAGCGGCCGACAGGGGCAGGCTGTTCATGCCCTTTGCCGCGCTGAAGGGGTACGGCGAGCTCGTCGAGAGCGTGGAGCGCGACGAAGAATAGGGGTGTGGGGCGCGAGAGGGGCGAGAAGGCGCCCGGCGCCAAGAATCCCTGGCAGTGCCAGAGCTGGGTGGCGCCGGGGCCGCAAACGCCAGAAAACCCTGGCAGTGCCAGAGCTGGGTGGCGAAACCCCGTTCCAAGCCAGCAAATCCTGGCAGTGCCAGCCCTCAGCGGCGAGGACGCATCGCATCCTCGCCACTCGTGTGCACTACAGGTTGTGCTTGGCCATGCGCTCGCGGAGGATGTCGTTCACGACGAGCTTCATCTGGCTCTTTGCGTCCTCGGAGGGCTCTTCTTCCTGGTTGAACGCCTCGTACAGGGACGGGAACTCGCGCTCGACGAGCTTGCAGGTTGCCCCGACCGCGTGCTCCTGCACGAAGGAGGGGATGCGCTCCATATAGGAGGGGTCGACCAGTGCGGTGATTCGTTCGGTTGCAGTCATGATGGATTCCTTTCGGTTGTTGTTCTCATGTGTTGGTTGAGGTGCGGCTTTGGAGCTGATGTGCTTCGCAGGCTGGGCAGCCGCGCGCCTTGCCCGCGGAGACGCCGTGCGCGTCGTTAGGCCACGGCGTCCCTGCTCGCTTGCGCGCAGACGTTGCGCGCGAAGCAGCGGGCCTTCTCAAGATCTGCTTCGTCGGGGTGACCGGCGTGGAGCGCGGAGAAGCTGCCCCGGCAGTGGAATTCCTGCGGGGAAAGCTCGACGCCCGCGTCCTTTGCGACGCCCTGCATCTGCCGATACGTGGAGTCGATGAGTGCCGCCGTACTTACGTTGACGATGCACCCGATGTTGCGCGCGTTCTCGTTCACGAACTTCCTCACCTTGGCGTTCATGCCGGCGTAATACACCGAGTTACACAGAAAGAGCAGTTCAACAGGCCCCTCGAGCGGCTCGTCGACGCTTTTCGCCTTCGTGTTCAGCTCGTCGGCGATGGCGCGGGCGAGCTTTTCGGTGTTCCCGCTCTTGGTGAAGTACCTCACTGCGATAGTCATGGCCGATCCTTTCTCGTCCTGCGATTTTGTTGATGGCGTGACTATAGGAACGCTGTTTGACCTGAGTGTGACCTCAGGGGGCCACCTTGTCGTCTCCACCGTTTCTCCATATTTCCAAGAGCGGCGCCATCGCACCTCTCGAGGTCATGCCCAGGTCATATTTGCCGTTATAGTGGCAGTCGGCAGATGTCCTGCCCATTGCCGCGCGCGACTCATGCGGCGGCGATGTCTGCGAACACGTTCGGCGAGGTGGTCTTCATGCTCTCTGTCTTGGTCGTCGAAGACGATGCGACGCTCAACAAAATGCTCTGCACGAAGCTGCGGCTCGAGGGGTTCACGCCCATCCCCGCATTCGACGGCATCGAGGCGCTCGACATCACGCGCGACCACCACGTCGACCTCGTCGTCACCGATATCATGATGCCAGGCATGGACGGCAACGCCCTCATCGAGGAGCTGCGCGGCTGGAAGCCTGGCCTGCCAATCCTGGTGATGACCGCGAAAGGCCAGACGGAAGACATGGCGCAGAGCTTTGGGCTTGGGGCGGACGATTACCTGGTCAAGCCGGTCGACCTGCAGCAGCTGGTCCTGCACGTGAGGGCGCTGCTGCGGCGCTCGCAGCTGCAGTCGAAGCGGCGCGTGGACGTCGGGTCGACGACGCTCGATGCAGATAGGCTCACGGTTGCGGCAAACGGAGTTGAGCAAGTGCTCCCGCCGAAGGAATTCGCCCTACTGCTCAAGCTCGTGAGCAGGCCGGGCCGTGTGTTCACGCGCTCTGAGCTGCTCGAAGAGGTATGGGGCCCCGAAAGCGACAGCGACGAGCGCAACGTGGACGCCCACGTGAAGAAGCTGCGCAAACGCCTCGAGGGAAGCGACGACATCCGCATCGAGACCGTCCGCGGGCTCGGGTACAAGGCCGTCGTCGCGTCGGCGCATGGGGAGGAGTGACGATGTCGAATTCAGAAAACCGCGGAGACGCCGCGCTCGGCTCCGAAGAAGTTTCCTGGACGAAAAAACACACGCTCGCGAGCCTGTCTTCGCACGAGAAGCTCCCGCTGCGCATCTACATCGCGCGCGAGTCGCTACGTTCCGTCCTCAAGGCATGCGCCGTCTCGCTCGTCATCACCTGCGCCGCGCTCCTCATCGTGCACATGCTATTTGGCATCGAGTTTACGGGGCCGGTGCCCATGCTTGTCTCCGCCTGCATCGTGTGCGCGCTGACGCTCATGATCAGCGGGCATCGCATCATGCGCGCATCCAAGCAGCTCGCCGCGCCAGCGGAGCAGTTCGCGCAGGAGGCATCGCGCATTTCGCAGGGGACCTTTGACGTGCGCATCGACGAGGCGTGCAAGGAGCTGAACATCGTCGAGGTCGACGAGATGGTCGATTCGTTCAATGCCATGGCGGCGGCGCTCGAGGCGATGGATTACATGCAGCGCGACTTCACGAGCAACGTATCGCACGAGTTCAAGACGCCGATTGCCGCGATTACCGGCATGTGCGAGCTGATCGCGGATCCGAAGCTCCCCGACGAGGAGCGAAACGAGTACCTCGACCTCATGCACGAGCAGGCGCAGCGGCTGTCGAAGCTCTGCGACAGCGTGCTCGCGATGAGCAGGCTGGATGCGCAGGGAGCGGTGTCGCACCGCGAGCGCTGCGATGTGGACGAGCAGATTCGCCGCGACGTCATCATGCTCTCGGAGCGCTGGTCGGAGCGCGACATCGCGCTCGAGCTCGACCTAGACGCGCTGCCCATCGTGACGGATCCCAACTTGAGCCACCAGATCTGGATTAACCTCATCGACAACGCCTACAAGTACACGCCCGATGGCGGTACGATCCGGCTGAAGAGCAGGACGCTTCCCGATGGGGTGCAGGTGTGCGTATCAGATACCGGCAGGGGCATGACGAGCGACGAGGCCGCGCACGCGTTTGACCGCTTCTACCAGGCGAATCGCTCGCATGCGGAAGGCGGCAGCGGGCTGGGGCTGTCCATCGTGAGGCGCATCTGCGAGCTGCTGGGCGGCACGATCAGCTGCGAGAGCACACCTGGCGAGGGAACGACGATGACCGTGACGCTCCCGCGCACGCTCGCGTAAGGGGCGGCGTCGGGTGCCGAAGGGCGGCCGGGCGCCGCCCCGCGCCAACAATCCCTGGCAGTGCCAACGCTGAGTGGCGAAACCCCGTTCCAAGCCAGCAAATCCTGGCAGTGCCAGAAAAACGCGCCAGCGCGCCAGAAAACCCTGGCAGTGCCAATCCTGAGTGGCGAGAATGCTCCCGGCGCCAGAAAACCCTGGCAGTGCCAGAAAAAAGCGTCAGGAAGCCAGAAATCCCTGGCAGTGCCAGAGCTGGGTGGCGAGGGGCGGCCCCGCGCCAACAATCCCTGGCAGTGCCAGCCTCCAGCGGCAGCAAGTTCGCAGAACCTCAGCGGAGTCATCTTTTGTGACCAGCCTTGTCACCAGCACTCCAAGCAGCTCATTTTTTAGAAAACGTGTCAGAGGCGTTCGGTATCATAGGTATTGCTTCTTTATTCGAAGCAAACGACGAAGGTTTCGGCTGACGAGCGCTTGCTTGCGGACGTGTTGTGCAGAGGGTGAAGAGGCCTTGCATCCTGTCGATTGGGATGGATGGGGTGAACCACACGATTGGAGGAGGTCGTAATGGATGACAAGCTTGTCCCTCATAGGGAAGATCGCCCTGATAAAGGCGACATCACTCAAGTGGTGCAGAGACCGCACCGGATGCAGCGTCTCAAGAGGCGACGCAGGATGGGGCACAGTCCGCAGAGGCAAAAAACGATGACTCG
>JBJEHP010000270.1:0-6316 GCA_051876145.1 Coriobacteriales bacterium
TGTCCTGCAGGTTTTCCACCTTGTCCAAGATGTCGTCTTTGGAGACGTTGTCGAGGTCGACCTTCTTGCCGGCAGCTTCGGAGCCGGCCTCGATGCCCTTCTTGGCAGCCTCGCCCGTCTTCTTGAGCTGCTTGTTGAGCTTTTTGAACAGGCCGGGGCCAAAGATGAGAAGGATGACCACGAGGATGATGATGAGCTCGGGTAGCCCGAGACCGAAAATGCGCATGAAACACTCCTAACGAAAATGCGGCCCCTCGCATAAGGCGCGCACGTGCTGGTTTGGGACAGCTGCCCTATCATAAACCAAGCGTTTCGCGGTTTTAAGGTCAAGACGCATCGCGTCTGGCGAACAACTATAATTGCCCCAATAGTCTGCAGCCTCGAAAGAAGGTAACCATGAGTGAAGTGCACGTTCTCGACCATCCGCTGATCACCCACAAGCTCGCCATCATGCGCGACAAGGACACGAAGTCTCCGGAATTCCGCCAGCTCCTCAACGAGATTTCGATGCTCATGGGCTACGAGGTGACGCGCAATCTCGAGACGCGCCCCGAGACGGTCGAGACCCCCATCAAGACGACCGAGTGTCAGGTCCTCGCACAGGACAAGTTCACCATCGTCCCGATTCTGAGGGCGGGCCTCGGCATGGTCGAGGGCCTGCTCACGCTCATGCCCTTCGCGCGCGTCGGCCACATCGGCATGTACCGCGACGAGCAGACCAAAGAGCCTGTCGAGTACTACTACAAGATGCCGCAAGACGTCACCGAGTCGACGATCATCGTGGTCGACCCGATGCTCGCCACGGGCGGCTCTGCCGTCGACGCCATCGACAACCTCAAGAAGCGCGGCTGCACGGACATCCGCATGATGAACCTCGTTGCCGCTCCCGAGGGCGTTGCGGCGCTCCAGAAGGCGCACCCGGACGTGGACATCTACGTTGCCGCTCTCGACGAGGGGCTGACCGAAGACGCCTACATCACGCCCGGCCTGGGCGATGCGGGCGATAGGATTTTCGGCACCAAGTAGGCACGCGGCCCTACAATGGTCGCTGCAAGAGAGGTACCCGCGAGGAGATAGACGTGGACGAGGCAAACGAGAAACTCGGTGAACAGCTCAAGGTGATTGCGGAGCCGATGCGGTTCAAGATTCTGCAGCTGCTGCTCGACAAGCACCACTGCTCGCGCTCGCTTGCCCTGACGCTCGGCATCACGGAGTCGGCCGTGTCCCAGCACATGACGGTGCTCAAGAAGACGGGCCTCGTCAAGGGCTTCCGTCACGGGCGTCACGTCCACTATGTCGTCGATACCCAGGCGCTCGAGCAGGCGATAGCCGTCATGCAGTCGTGGATCGGGCGCGCGTCGAGCGTGGGGGACTGCCATGTCGACAACACGTGCGAGTTCAAGCTCGACGACGGCTCGAACGGCTGCCTGTACTCGTCGACCTCCGACGAGCTCTCCTGATGCGGGAATGCTTAGCCTGCGCCCTGGCGGCGTGTCATGTCTAGGGGCGTGGATTTCGAGGAGAAGCTCGCGCGCATGTACCGCCATCTCGGCTATCGCGTCGAGCGCACCCAGGCGAGCAACGACCATGGCGCCGACCTGCTGCTGACCAAGCACGGAAAGACCATCGCCGTGCAGGCGAAGTCGTATGCCAAGCCAGTTGGCAACAAGGCGGTTCAGGAGGCCTTCGCGGCGCAGGCATACTACGGAACGCGCGCCGCATGGGTGGTCACCGACTCGACGTTCACGGCGGGCGCGATCGCTCAGGCAGAACCCTGTGGCGTGCGCCTGGTAGACGGGGCCGAGCTGCGCGTTCTCAGACGCAAGGCGCGGCGGCGCCGGTGGCTTCCGGTGCTCGGCGTCTTCGTGTGCGCGGCGCTTCTCGCATTTTGCGTCTTGAACCCACAAGGCGCTGCACAGCTCGCGTCGTGGGCACAGGCTCGCTAGACGCGATTAGGTTTTCACGACAACGAAAGGCGGACGATATGCCAGGCTTGCCATTTGGCGCAGCGCAGCAGCACAGCGTCCCAGCTGAGTTCCAGACATACGAGGGCATCGCGGGCATCGAGTTCATCGACATGCACCCCGACCTGCCTTACCCGCGCTCCGCGGCGTATCGGAAGTGCGCGGGCGGCGCCCAGATGCGCGTGCGCAACAGGGCGGCGGAGATTGCCGAGGTGGACCTCGACGAGCAGCAGGCGCGGGCGTATCTTTCCGCCCTCGTCGAGCACGGCCTGTTCCGCTGGCATAGGTCGTACCGCCCGGCGCAGGGGACCTTCGTGCTCGACGCGCCGCAATGGCGCCTCGAGGTGACGTTCGACAAACTGGACGGCAAGCGCTGCAAGCCGTTTCGGGCAGAGGGCGAGGGCACGTACCCCGATAACTTCGAGGCGGTCGCAGACGCGCTCATGGGCCCGGGGACTCAGCCCGCAGATGCGGCGGAGCCCGCGGCAGGATCAGCGGCAGGACCTAAGACAGACGGGGAGTAGGACGTGTCCAAGAAGAAGGAGAACAAGACGAACGCCATGCGCATCCTCGATGCGGCGGGCGTCGACCACCAGATACACGCCTTCGAGGCCGATGGCACCATGACCGGCGTCGAGATTGCGCAGATGCTGGGCGAAGAGCCCGAGCACGTCTTCAAGACGCTCGTCACCATCGGCAAGAGCAAGGAGCACTACGTCTTCATGGTGCCGGTTGCCGAGGAGCTCGACCTGAAGAAGGCCGCGAAAGCGGCGGGGGAGAAGTCCATCGAGATGGTCAAGTCGCGCGAGCTGTTCGACCTGACCGGCTACGTGCACGGCGGGTGCAGCCCGCTCGGCATGAAGAAGTTCTTCACGACCTTCATCGACGAGACCTGCGTCCTGTTCGACACGATCCTGTTTTCCGGTGGGCGCATCGGCACGCAGATCGAGATGTCGTTCGACGACCTCGCAAGCGTCATCGACATCACCCCTGTGGACCTGGTGGTGTAGCGCAATGCCTTCCGACAAGCCCAGGCTCTGGACGCCCGACTTCATCGTCTTGCTGCTCATCTCGCTGCTCGCCTTTATCGGGTGCCAGGCGCTCAACAACGGCACGCCCATCTACGTGAGGGACTACGAGGGCTCCACCGGGTTTTCCGGCGTGCTCATCTTGGAGTTCTCGCTGTGCGCGGGACTCGCCCGCATCGTCGTCGGCCGGGTGATCGACCGCGGCATGCGCAGGCGCCCGCTCATCATAGGCGCCGTGTTCATGCTCGCGGGCACCGCCGGCGCGCTCGTGCTGCCCGGTATCGCGCCGCAGGTGGCGCTCCGCGCACTGCAGGGCGTCGGGTTCGGCTGCGTGACCACCGCCTCCTCGACGGCGGCGGCCGACGTGCTGCCCGCCCGCAGGCTGGGGGAGGGCATCGGCTACTTTGGCCTCGGGCAGTCGCTCGGCATGGCCATCGGGCCGACGCTGGGCGTCGTGCTCACGTCCATGCTGTACCGCGAGAGCCTGTTTCTGGGCGTGAGTGCAGTCCTGGCCGTACTCATGGTGCTCGTGTTCGCCGTGCGCTACGAATCGCATCCCCAGAAGCTGCCCGAAACTTCCGCCTACAGGGCCCGCTACGAGCGCAGCCTGCGCGAGCAGACCGCGTCTGCTCCAAAAGAGCAGCGCGGCCTGCTTTCGAGCCTGTTCGTCGGGACCGCGTGGGCGGGCGCGCTGCCGCATCTGGTGAACACGTTTGCCATCGGCATCGCCACCAGCTACGTCGCGCTGTATGGCACGCAGCTCGGCTACGGCAACCCGGGCATCTTCTTCATACTCGGCGCCATCACGATGACGCTCGTGCGCCTGTTCGGCGGGCGCTTCATCGATGCCGTCAAGCCCATCAGGCTGTTCGCCGTGCCCTGCGCCTGCGGCGTGGTCTTCTACCTCATGCTCGCGTTTGGCGCGTCGGAGTGGAGTTTCTATGCCGCGGGGCTCTTCTTCGGACTCTCCATGGGCATCTCGTTTCCGCTCCTCAACTCGGTGTGCGTCAAGTGCACGGCATCCGAGCGCTGGGGCGCGGCGTCTGCGCAGTTCCTGCTCATGAACGACCTCGGCGTTGGGGTGGGCGCGCTCATCTGGGGCGTCGCCATCGACGCGGTGGGCTTCGTGCCCGTCATGGTGGGCGGTGCCGTCACCGCGGCGCTCACGTTCGTGGCGGCGCTCGTCATGTTCCCCTGCAACCTGGAGGCCGACGGGCTGCGGGAGTGATTTTTCCGCCAGGTGCCTTTTGTTGCCGAGCGTTCACCGTTTTACCACTTCGACCCGATAGAATACGACTCAGGATTTCCCGAGAGAAAGAGAGTCATCATGGTCGATATCAAGTTCTTCCGCTGCGACAAGTGCGGCAACATCGTTACGAAGCTCGTCGACTCCGGCGCTCCGCTCAGCTGCTGCGGCCAGCCCATGACCGAGCTCGTTCCCAATACCGTCGATGCCGCAACCGAAAAGCACGTTCCGGTCATCGCCGTCGATGGCAACGTTGTCACCGTCACGGTCGGCGAGGTCGAGCACCCCATGGAAGAGGACCACTACATCCAGTTCATCATGCTGCATACCACCAAGGGCACCCAGACGGTGCGCCTGCAGCCGGGCGACAAGCCCCAGGCGACCTTCGTCCTGGCAGACGGCGTCAAGCCGGTCGAGGCATTCGAGTACTGCAACAAGCACGGCCTGTGGAGCGCCAAGGCGTAAGTCGTTTCACCTACATCCAACCGCACGCGAAAGGGGGCGCTTCGGTGCCTCCTTTCCTATTATGAATAATGTGTGATAGTGCGTTTGGAGTTTTGTGAAGCGGCTCCATTTGGCGTTCTCCCTGCTAGACTCGGCGTAACAAATCGATGGACACTGCAATATGGGGATGTGTATGACGCAGCAGCACACGGGCAAGAAGCGCCGCAAGGAAGTTCGCGAGGCGATCGACCTGCAGCATATGGTGAGGACCACGACCATCGCGCTCGTGATCATCTTTGTTGCCGGCCTCGTGCTCACGACGGTGTTCAGCGTTATGCTGGCCACAGGCGTGCTCGCTGCAGACAACATGATGGCGTCCATGCTCCCCGCAATCGTACTGTTCGTGTTGCTCCTGCTCATCGGCACGCGCGTGCGCAGGTGGTCCGAGCTGCGCACGGAGTACAAGGATCACTGCCGCAAGTACAACATCTCCAAAGAGGACATGCACGCGCTCGAGCGCGGAGAGCTCTAGCCTTTCCAGCGCGAGCTACTGGCCCTAGCGGGGCAGGATCTGCTAGACCAGGTAGTTCTTCGGGCAGCAGACCGCTGCCACGGCGGCAAGGCCCGCATGGGTGCCGATCACGGCGCCGATCCATCCCGATTTCTCGCGGTTGCAGGCGATGCCTTCCGCTTCCAGCGCATCTTCGAGCTCGACGACGCGGTCCGCGGCGTCTGCATGGATGATGCGCACCTCGCATTCGCCGTGCCGCGCGATGAAGTCCTGCGTCAGCTCGACGAGCTTTCTCAGCGCGCCTTTGCTCCCGCGCGCCTTGCCCACGGCACTTGCCACGCCGTCCGTCTTCTCCACGCAGATGAGCGCCTTGAGCTTGAGCGCACCGGCTGCGATGCCCGTGGCCTTGCCCACGCGCCCTCCCTTGATGAGGTTTTCCATCGTGTCGAGTGCGAACAGGGTGATGGTGTTGTCCGCCATCTCGCGCAGGTGCGCGGCCGCCTGCTCCAATGTCGCGCCCGCGTCGCGCATGCGTATGGCCTGCTCGATGAGGAAGCTCTCCTCCATGGCGACCGCCTTGCTGTCGATGACCTCGACGCGCCCGTCCGTGTTCGCCGCCGCCACGTTGGCAAAGGCGTTCGTCCCCGAAAGCCCCGACGAGAGCGTGATGCACAGCACGCCGTCGGCTCCTACCTCGAGGGCGCGGGCAAACGCCCGCTCGAACGCGCTCGGGTCGGGGCACGAGGTCTTGGGCAGGTCACCGCCGTTTCTGAGCCCCGCGGCCATCTTCTCGTAGAACTGCTTCGGCGCCAGGTCGATGCCCTCGACGTAGCTCTCGTTGCCAAAGCTGATGGCGAGAGGGGCGACCTGTACGCCCTGCTCCTCGAGCACGTCGGTGGGAGTCGAGCTGGTACTGTCGGTGACGATGGCGAACATGCGGTCTCCTTGTCTTTGACATCTGGCGTTCTTGCGAATGCTGCGCATTCTCCCAGAGCCACAGCCGCAGTTTTCGGCATGTCGCGTTTCTGCGCAAAGCCGATTTACGCACCCTCGCGAAGAACGTTGTTGTCCTGCTACTTTCTTATTCGACGCCATGTGAGATAATCGCGGACGTTACATATAT
>JBJEHP010000271.1:0-6293 GCA_051876145.1 Coriobacteriales bacterium
TCTCGAGCCCGTCATCGAGGCACATCCCGAGTACGAGCAGGCAAAGCTCCTCGAGCGCATCGTCGAGCCCGAGCGCGTCATCATGTTCCGCGTCCCCTGGGCAGACGACAAGGGCGAGGTGCACGTCAACCGCGGTTTCCGCGTTCAGTTCAACAGCGCCATCGGCCCCTACAAGGGCGGCCTGCGCTTCAACAAGACCGTCTACCTCGGCATGCTCAAGTTCCTCGGCTTCGAGCAGATCTTCAAGAACAGCCTGACCACGCTTCCCATGGGCGGCGGCAAGGGCGGCTCCGACTTCGACCCCAAGGGCAAGTCCAACGCAGAGATCATGCGCTTCTGCCAGAGCTTCATGACCGAGCTCTGCAGGCATATTGGTCCCGATACCGACGTTCCCGCTGGTGACCTGGGCGTCGGGGGCCGCGAGGTCGCGTACATGTTCGGCCAGTACAAGCGCATCCGCAACGAGTGGACGGGCGTGCTCACGGGCAAGGGCCTCTCGTTTGGCGGCTCGCTCGCACGTACCGAGGCAACCGGCTACGGCCTGGTCTACTTCGTCGACGAGTACCTCAAGTGCCACGGCACCTCCTTCGAGGGCAAGAACGTCGTCGTGCACGGTTCCGGCAACGTCGCCATCTACGCCATCCAGAAGGTCTCGCAGCTCGGCGGCAAGGTCATCGCCTGCTCCGACACGCACGGCTGGGTAGAGGATCCCGACGGCATCGACTACAAGGTGCTCGAGAACATCTACAACAAGAAGCGCTCCGGCCACGACAGCGGCGTCACGCTCGCCCTGTACGTCGACGAGAAGCCCAACGCCACCTGGCACGAGGGCGACGGCCGCGGTGTCTGGCAGCTCAAGTGCGATATCGCGCTGCCATGCGCACGCGAGAACACGCTGCTGCTCGAGGACGCGAAGGCGCTCGTCGCAAACGGCTGCATGGCGGTCGGCGAGGGCGCGAACATGCCCACCACGCTTGAGGCAACCCAGTACTTCCTGGACAACGGCGTCGCGTTCTTCCCCGGCAAGGCGGCAAACGCCGGCGGCGTGGCCACCTCCGGTCTGGAGATGTCCCAGAACTCCGAGCGCCTGTCTTGGACCTTCGAAGAGGTCGACAAGAAGCTCGAGGGCATCATGCGCGGCATCTACCACACCTGCGACAATGCGGCCAAGGAATACGGCCATGAGGGCAACTACGTCATGGGCGCCAACATCGCTGGCTTCCTGAAGGTCGCCGACGCGATGCTCGCCCAGGGCCTCGTCTAAGCACAGCTCGAACGCTCAGTTCAAGGGCCCGCGCCACTGCAGGTGGCGCGGGCCCTTTCGTGTATCCTGACTGTAACCGCGGTCCCGTGCAGCGGCGGCTATTGCGCTGACCGTGCCGCCGACGCTGCAGGAAGACCAGTCCCGCCCCCGAGTAATTGCGAGGAACCATGATTCCTGAACAGCTCGACGCGTATTTCAGGCGAATCGGCGTTTCCGCCATCGACACTTTCGATGCAGCTGCGCTCTCGTGCCTGCAGCGCGCGCATCTCGCGAGCATTCCCTTCGAGAACCTCGACATCCTCGCCGGCAAGGGGCCGGTGAGCCTTGCGCCCGAAGCGCTGTTCGACAAGCTCGTCACGCGTCGGCGCGGCGGCATCTGCTACGAGCAAAATGCCCTGTTCGCCGACGTGCTCCGGACTCTGGGCGCGCGCGTCTCGTACAAGGCGGGGCGCGTCTACGAGGGCGGAAGCGTCTTCGATCACATCTTCCTGCTGGTCGAGCTGCCCGATGCACCGGGCGGGCAATGGCTGTGCGATGTGGGCTTCGCGTACCTGCTCCGCGGGCCGTTGCGGATGGAGCTTGGCGTCGTGCAGGCCGGAGGACCGGAGGGGTACCTCATCGAGGCGGCTCCCGGGGAAGACGAAGGCTGGCTGCGCGTCGTTCGGATCCGTCACGACGGAACGCGCGAGCCGCTTTTCAGCTTTGGACCGCAGGTATACGAGCTGTCCGACTTCTCTGAGCGCGTCGTGTTCAACTCGACGGATCCGAGTACGCGCTTCATGAAAGGCCCGCTGGTCTGCATAGACGCTGGCGAGGGCAGGACGGTGCTCTCCTACAACCGCTTGAGCTGGCTCGAAGCAGGTGAGGTTGTATCCCGCACCGTCGCGCCCGACGAGGTGGACGACGTCCTGCACGAGGTCTTCGGCCTCGCGCGCTGAACGGCGTCCTCACGCGTCGCCTAGCAGAGCCCCTCGAAGATCCGGTACAGGTCCTCGTCGGTCACCTTGACGGGGTTGCGCAGCAGCGTGCTGTTCTTGCTGTCGGCGACCATGCGGTCGATCTGCTCTCTGGTGGGCGAGAAGCTCTTCAGGTTCTGGAGCAGCCCGGCTTGCACCTTGAGCTCGATGATGCGGTTTGCCATCTCGTCGATGTTGTTGAATCCCAGACGGCGGGCGAGTTTGATGATGCGCCCGTCTTCGTCCGCGGCCGCATTCAGGTACAGAAAGTCGACGATCGTCATGCCGCAGGCTTCGCCGTGGTCGATGTCGAACAGCGAAGTGATGGGGTACGAGCAGGCGTGCGGGCCCGTCGTTCCCGGCAGGGCAAACGTGAGCCCGGCAAGAACCGACGCCTCCGCCATTCCCTCGCGCGCCTCGGCGTTCTCGGGGTCGCGGCAGGCGATGTGCAGGTACTTGAACACGCGCTTGAGCGAGCCGAACGCCATCGTGTCGGTGATTGGCTGGTGGTTGACGGACCAGTAGCCCTCGAGGGCGTGGCACAAGACGTCCATGCCGGTGGATGCCGTCGCGTGCTTGGGGAGCGTGTAGGTGAGCTCGGGGTCGATAAGCGCGACGTCGGCGAACAGCGCATCGTTGTGCATGGAGTACTTGACGTGCTCCTGCGGGTCGGAGAGCACCGAGACGCGCGTGACTTCGGATGCCGTGCCCGCGGTGGTGGGGACGGCGATGACCGGCAGCCCCTTGCCCGGCAGCTCGTCGGCATGCCCGAGGAACGAGTGGACCGTGCGCGTGCCGGTGCAGATGCACGCGGCCGCCTTGGCGGTGTCCATGACCGAGCCGCCGCCCAGCGCGACCACGATGTCGCAGTCCTTCTCCTTGATGAGGTCGACGCAGGCCTGGCACTCCTGGTAGGGGGCGTTGGGCTTGACGTCGGGGTAGACCGCCGCGATGCGCCCCTCGCAGTCGTCGACGATCGTGGACACGACGTGGCGCTTCACGAAGCCCTCCGAGGTGACGAGCAGGGCGCGCGTGCCTCCCAATGCGTCTATCTCGTCGCTGAGCTGCGCGAGCTTTCCGTTACCGAAGTGAATGACGACGGGTTGCCTGTATTCCCACTGCATGGCGCCTCCTCCAGTCGGTGTTATCTGCCTACAGAATACTCCTGCTGCGATTGCGTGCAAAAAGAAACCGGCGCCCGCTTGCGCAGGTGCCGGTCTGTCGTGAATCTGGAGAGGTGGAGCGGCGGGGCGTCGGAGGGCGGGGTGTCCCTTCGTCTCAAAGTGGCACGATACCCACGGCCCCTCGTGTCAGTTAGCAGCAGCCGCAGCCGCAGCCACCGTCGCCGCCGACAGCGGGCGCGTTGCCGCAGCCCTCGAACGGACCGTAGTGGACGGAGCGGTCTCCGTAGATGGTGAAGTACGCGCCAAAGCGGGTGTTCTGCACGTAGGAGCAGGTGTTTCCGCAGACGTCGAGACGCAGCCCCTTGAAGAAGCGATGGTGGTCGTCGAGGTCGAAGTAGTTCTCGGAGCCCTCGATGCCGCCGTTGTAGATGGCGGTCTGGCCGTACTCCTCGCAGATGTCCTCCTGGATGTCGGGCAGCTTGAAGGCGCGCACTGTGCGCTCGGAGAACTGGATGTTGCCGATGAGCGCCTCGACCTCGTCGTTGTCGATCGTTGCCGCGCGCGACTCCACGTAGCGGAAGTCCTCCCAGCCGCATTTGCGCATCAGGCGGCGGAAGTCCTCGATGTACATCGCCCCGCCCAGGCACTCGCCGACGAGCAGCGGGCTGCTGTTGACCTCTTCGGGCACGCGACGGTCGGCGAAGATATCGGAGAAGTAGAGCTCTCCACCGTAGGCGAGCACGCGCCAGATCTCGTCGAAGACGGCCTTCTTGTCGGGGGAGAGGTTGATGACGCAGTTGGAGATGACGACGTCGATGGACCCGTCTTCGATGCCGAGCTCATCGAGCGCCTCGATGTAGCCCTGCTTGAACTCGACGTTGTCGTAACCCCACTTCTCGGCCATCTCGGCGTGATGCGCCTCGGCGACGGCGAGCTGATCGGCGTTCATGTCGACGCCGATGACCTTGCCGGTCGGGCCGACGAGCTTGGATGCCAGGTAGACGTCGCGGCCCGTCCCGCAGCCGAGGTCGAGGACGGTGCAGCCCTCGAGCGCGGCCGGAAGCGGGGAGCCGCATCCGTAGAAGCGCGCGATGATCTCTTCGGGGATGTCCGCCACGATCTTGCGGATGTAGGCGGGCATGCACTCGGGACCGCAGGCACAGGTGCGCGTGGCCATCTCGCCCTGCTCCTTGACGGTGACGTTGCTGTAGTACTTCTTGATCTCTTCGCGCGAAACGCTCATGTCGGTGTCCTTGTCTTCTGAAGTGAGGCTTACTTGAGGTGAGGCTTACGGTTGCTTGGTTGAGGGGGCGGAAGGCTCGCTGCTATCTCTAGAGGATCTCGTCTTCTGCGTGGAGGATGTCGGTGCTCGAGATGCTCGAGAGCCTGCACATCTTCTTGTCCTGCTCGGCTCCGCGCTGGTGCAGCGGGTAGAGCAGGTGGTTGTAGCAAAGCGCCGCGAGCGCGCCGCCGATAAACGGGCCGACGCAGTAGACGACAAAGGTCTCGAACGCGTTGGAGCCAAAGGCGATGGGCCCCCATCCGACCACGCAGGCCCAGATGCGGGGCATCAGGTCGCGCGCGGGATTCAGGCCGGCGTCGGTGAGCGGGCCGATTACGTTGATGAGCACGGTGATGGTAAGGCCGATGAAAAGCGGGGCGAGCGCACGGTTGGGGCGTCCGATGTTGGCGTTGCTCGTCAGCGAGAAGATGACGAGGACGAGCACGAATACGCCGATGCCCTCGGCAAACGCGCCCGTCAGGTAGCTCACGGCGCCGTTGGTCGTGTTCGGGAAGATCTCGCACCAGATGCTCGCGGCAGACCCGATGGAGTTGGACGCCATGGAAAGGCCGGCGTTCTCGAGGCTCTTCTTGACCGAGTCGGCAAAGAGCAGCCACAGCGCGGCGGAGGCAAGAAGCGCCCCGCAGAGCTGGCCGAGGAAGTAGATGGGCAGCTCGCGCCACTTCATACGCTTGCCAATGCACATTGCGAGCGTGACGGCGGGGTTGAAGTGCGCGTCGGAGAGGTTGCGGGTGACGTAGATCCCCAAGGCGATGGCGATGCCCCAGACGAGCCCGACCTGGCCCGGACCCGTGAGCGCGCCGAACAACGTGGCGGTTGCGACGGCGCCGATCCCGAGAAAGCACATGATGAACGTGCCGATGAGCTCACCGGCAAATGCCCTTGCAGTATCCAAGACCTCTCCTCTCAAATGCGCGCGCGTTCCTCTGAGCCCTGCTTGCGGGTGGCAATAAAGGCAGGGGATGCTGCGTCTTTGCTAAGTGAATTCTACGTTCGGTAATAGACAAAGTCAACTAATCGTATCGTCTGACTAGTGGACAACTGCAAATAAGTGACGAATTAATGATAAAAGTATTGTAGCATTAAGTGTAGCGTGCGAATCGGCACGAAGTCTTCCGGGCGAAGGGAACGCGCGCGCATCGTGTCATCGCAGAAATTGGGAACGAGGGGGAGATGTCGGTGCAGGTTACAAGACGGTCATTTGTGAAGGCGAGCGCTCTGGGTCTTGGGGCGGCGACGCTGCTGGCATCGAGTCCCTTCACGCCTGCTGCAGTTGCCGACGAATCGCACCAGAAGAACCTCACGGGCAAGTGGACGTCGTCGAGCTGCCAGGGTTGCACGAGCTTCTGCCCGGTCAAGGTGTGGACGCAAGACGGCCGCGTCGTCCGCGTGAAGGGCAACCCCAACTGCACGGCGACGCATGGTCAGATGTGCCCCAAGACCTCGCTTGCCATCAACCAGCTCTACGACCCCGACCGCATCAAGGTGCCGATGAAGCGCACGAACCCCCAGAAGGGCCGCGGCATCGACCCGGGGTTCGTGCCCATCACCTGGGATGAGGCGCTCGACACCATCGCCACCAAGTGGCTCGAGCTCCACGACAACAACGAGTCGCACAAGGTCGTCTTCATGAAGGGGCGCGCGTC